>JBAWGF010000079.1:0-5195 GCA_049592615.1 Candidatus Acidiferrales bacterium | reverse complement strand
CTACGGCGACACCCGCCTGGACCACTCGGCCATCCCAGGGGGGTGACAGATTCATGTTGCCGTTAGGGTGACAAATTCATGTTGCTACAACATACTAATACTTCAAAAACTGCCCCGCCCTCCGCGCCGCCTTACCGGCCCTCGCGAGATCCCGTGATGACGGCACTCTTACTCCTTACATTCGCCTATTGCCGCTCACGCCGCGCCATCTGTGGATCGACTTGCCCCATTCCACACCCTGCCCTACCGTTGACTTAACGCCTTGGAAGGAGAAATCCGATGAGACTTCGCCGCCAAAAGTTAGTCCTATTCATCCCCATCGCCACACTATGCCTGGCGTTGTCGGCGCACGCGCAACCGCAGACCGCGACAAAGTCGCCCTCGCAGCCCGCCTCCCAATCGCAACCTCAGTCAGGGTCGCAGGCACAGCAGCAAATGGAGGTCGTGCCGGGAGCGCCCCAAGAATCCTTGGCCGAAGCGGCGCGCAAGGCAAAGGCGCAAAAGGCGAAATCCTCAAAGGCCAAAGTGATGACGAACGACGACGTCTCCAGCCTGAGCGGGCACGGCGTTTCAGTTGTAGGTGACGCGAATTCAGGCTCCAGCGAATCCGGCGACACGCCTAACTCTGCGCCTTCCGGCGCGGCGCAGTCCGGCGACAACAACGAACGCTACTGGCGTGGCCGCGCGAAACAGATCATGGACCAAATTTCGGCTACCGATAGGCAGATCGCCAGCGTGAAAGCTGAGATCGCCAAAGCTGGCCCCACGAGCTTCGACCCCTCGACCGGCCTCGCGCAAGGCGTGATCATCGTCCACGACCGCAATGCCGAGGTGAAGCAGCTCGAGGAGCGGAAAGCGAGCTTGGATAAGCAACTCGACGATCTCGCCGATGAAGGCCGCAAAGCCGGCGCCGACTCCTCCTGGTTCCGCTGACTTCTTTTCCAGTGGAAGAAACTCCCCAATCAGCGCCCCTGCCCGTGTTGAATATTTCAGCCGACGTTGAGTAATTCACCATCCCCTGGCGACTAAGACCCCGCCCGAGCGCAAGAGGTTCCGCACTCATCCTGCTGGCATGAAAGGACATTGGCGCCGCCACGCGCGTTCCTTGAGTCTGGCAAGCCATTTGCTTATCCGTAGGTGACTCGCCGCGGAGACGAGCCAGGGTGGAGGGCAACTTCCATGGCCAAGAAGAGTTCGAAGCGATTGAAGAAGACCAAGAAAATCGAGGTGACGAAGCCGTTGACCGTAGTTCCGGGCAGTCCAGTCAGTCCCATCGATTAGCGGCTGGCTTATTTGGGAACTGCCCCTTGATGCGATGTCGGGTCCAGCGAGATTCAAGAAATCTTCGGCTGCCGTTGACTGCCCCACGCATACGAAGTAAGTTCGCTCGGCCTAAACCTAACCCGGGGCACCGAACAGATATCAAAACCTAAGGGAGAAAAACATGGCTGCGAAAAAGTCATCCAAGAAGTTGAAGAAAGTCTCCATGAAGCCGGTGAAGAACTTGTCCGTTGTCGGAAAAAAGGGCTGGATCGAAGTTTAGTTTTCCCAGGCTCACCCGCCGCGGGAGAGTCAGCACGGTCGATTGGGCTTGAGCTTGCCCTCCCGCGCGCGGCCTCGCACGTCGCTGATGCAGGCAACAGCCCGGTAATGCGCCTCCATCTCGCGACAAAGAGCGGCCGTATCGCAGGCAGCCGAGGCCAGCAATCGCTCACGCATTCCGCAACGCAGGTCCGCGAGTTGCCCGGGAGTGGCCGGCGACTGCGCGAGCCTGATCGCGCGCTGGATATATGATTCGAGCGACGCTTCCACCCAATCGCCAAGTCCAGCCGCGACCAAAATTGACCGGCTGATGCGTCCGACCCAGCGGTCCCCGTTGAACGCCAGAACCGGCACCCCCTGCCAAATTGCTTCCGCCGTAGTTGTTCCTCCGTTGTAAGGAAACGTGTCGAGCGCGACGTCCACCCGCGCGTACGCCTCGAGAAACTCGGAGTGCTCGGCGGACCCCTCCAGCAGCACTCGCTCCGGCGCGATTCCATGTGCATCGAATTTCGCGTGCACCGCTGCGCGGTTCGATGCCTCGTCCAAGCACGTACTTTTCAGCAGGACGCTTGCAGCGGGTGCGGCCACCAGGATTTGCGTCCAGACGGCAATCTCTTCATTCGTAATCTTGTATTGCGGCGCAAGGCACCCGAAAGTGAACCGCCCTGTGCGCAGGCAGGGCGGCGGGACGACCGGAGGTACCGGATACAGAACGGAAAATGCCAGGTACGAGCCAGAAACACGCAGGACACGTTCGCAGTAAAATCGTTCCTCCTCTGGAGGAATCACGGATGCATCCCCGACAATATAGTCGAAGGCCCGAATGCCGCTGGTTGCGAACATGTTAAACCAGCCAACAATGCTCGGCGCCGGCTTCCTCATGAATATGCCCAGCCGTTCCGGGGCGCTGTAACCATTCAAATCGACAAGCACATCAATCCCGGCCGCGAAGATTTTCGCGGCGGCCTTTTCATTCGACAGCCCGGTTGTGACATGAATGAAGTCGTGCGGATCCGCCTGGTAGCCGCTCTCTACGCTCGGGCTTCCCCGATCGGCGAACAAATGAATCTCAAATGCGGATCGATCGTGCCGGTTGATCATTCCCCAGACGGGCTTCATCCAATTGCGATGATGGAAAAATGAGGAAACGTACCCGATCCGGAGTTTGCGTGAGCCCTCCGTTCGGCTTTTCAGTCCGGCGCTCCGAGGCCGCTCGCTCTTCTCCTCGAGCCTGGCCCATTTCTGCCGCGCCTTCAGGATCGGCCCGTTTCCGTGCGATGGACTTCCCGGGATGATGACGGCAATTTGACGCAGCGCCTCGCGGCGCATCACCTCATCCTTGCTCCGAGCCACAACCATAAACTCGTTGATCGCGGAGTCGATCTCGCCCATCTGGAACAGCGACTTTCCGAGATACGACCGCGCCTCTAAATCGCGCGGCTCTAATGCAACGGCATGGCGGAAGCAGTCGATCGCGCCGGCGTAGGCTCCCGCAGAAAACTCAGCCATTCCGCACCCATACCAGGCCTGAAATACATTGGCATCAATCGCCAGCGCCTTCCGGTAGTTGTCTTTCGCCTCGCCGACCCGTTCCGCCTGGTACAGCGCATCGGCATAACGCGTGAGGATTGCTGCGTCACCTGGATAAAGACCGGTTGCCTCACGGAGCATGGGCAGCGCTTTCGCGTGGGCGCCGCGCAACAGCAGTCGCGTGGTTCTCTCGACGATCTGAGCTGCTTTGCGATTGGCGCGCTCTTGCACGCGGGAACGCCCGGCTCGTTTCCGCTTTCGCATGTGTCAGAGATACCGGAGAGGCTGGATCGAAAGGCCTTTGGGCATGACTACACCAGCGCTCGGCCGCCATCCACAACGATCACCTGACCGGTGACGAAGTCCGCGGTCGAGAGGTATGCCACGGCTCCGGCAATATCCTCGCCGGTGCCTGTGCGGCGCAGCGGGGTGCGGCGGATGTAGTCTTCATCCGGCGCTTCGCCGGGAAATTGAATTGTGCCCGGGGCAACGCTGTTCACCAGAATCTCCGGCGCGAGCACCCGCGCCAGGCAGCGCGTCAGCATGATCACTCCCGCCTTTGACACGCAGTAATGCGTGTACTTCGGCCACGCCAGCAGCCCGCCGAGCGACGACAGATTGATAATCCGCCCTCTTCCCTGCCGTTTCATGAGCGGCGCGGCCGCCTGCGCGCACAGGAATTGCGACTTGAGGTTCGTATCCATGATGCGGTCCCATTGCGCATCCGTCAGAGTTTCGAATTTCGCATCGAAAAACATTCCGGCGTTGTTCACGAGAATGTCGAGCCGCTTGAACTCGCGCTCGATCCTCGCAAAAAGCCTCTTCACATCGGCGCGGCGCGAAACATCACCCGGAACCGCAACCGCGCGGCGCCCAAAAGACTTGATTTCGCGGACCACGCCCTCCGCCTCTTTTTTTGATCTCCCGTAATTGACGATGACGTCCGCGCCGTCCGCCGCGAGGCGCAACGCGATGCTCCGCCCGATGCGCTTTGCCGCGCCCGTCACCAGCGCCACCTGTCCTTCGAGCGGATCTCGTCTCTTCAAGTTTCCCTCGCGGCCTCAGCCTGACACCTTAGCATTCAGCGCATATCTGTCAATCGTCGCCAGGGCGATTGTAGGTTGACGCGTGAAGATGGCGGGCATATGGTCTTGCGTGGAAATCGAGCTGAAATCGGAGATTTCGGTTCGCACTTCCTTGCGGATCGGCAGATCGACTGCACCGAAAGAAATCGCCGGCAAGAGGAGTGAAAACATGTTCAAGTGTGTCGCCCTTATCCTGCTCTGCCTTGCATTATTCTACCCGTCGAGTCTCGGGGCCGGGCAGGCGTCCTCCGATCTGACAGGCAAGACTCGCACCTACTACGTTGCCGCTGACGAAGTGGAGTGGAACTACGCCCCCGCTGGTATGGACAAAATGATGGGAATGAAATTTGAGGGCTTCGGAAAAGTCTTCACCGAGCGAGGACCTCATCGCATTGGCACCGTTTATCGGAAGGCCCTCTATCGCGAATACACCGCCGCGACGTTTACCGAGATCAAGCCACGCGCCCCGGAGTGGGAACACACCGGAATTCTCGGACCCATTCTTCGCGCTGAAGTTGGCGACACGATTCGTGTGGTATTCAAGAACAATGCCTCGCGGCCCTACAGCATGCATCCCCACGGAGTCTTCTATCACAAGGACTCAGAGGGCGCGTTATACGACGACGGCACGTCAGGAGCGGACAAGGAAGACGATGCTGTCCCGCCGGGAAAGACGCACGTTTACACGTGGAAAGTCCCCGAGCGTGCGGGGCCCGGACCAAATGATCCAAGCTCGATCATTTGGCTCTATCATTCCCACACGAGCGAACTGAAGGATGTAGAAAGTGGCCTAGTCGGCGCGATCCTCATCACGCGTCGCGGCATGGCGGACGCCAGCGGCAAGCCTAAAGACGTCGACCGCGAGTTCGTCTGCCTCTTTATGCTGTTCGACGAGAATCTAAGCTGGTACATCGATCACAACATCCAAGCGTACACGGGCGATCCCAAAGGCGTCAACAAGTTTGAAACCTTCCCCATAGATCCCGACGGCAATTTCTCCAACATTGGAACCGGATTCATCGCCGCCAACACCAAAGA
>JBAWGF010000078.1:0-2767 GCA_049592615.1 Candidatus Acidiferrales bacterium | reverse complement strand
GCCCACCTGCGCGCGATCCTTCAACGCAAATTTGATCTGTTTCGTGCGCAGGAGCTTTTGCTTCAGGTGTTCGAGCGGGCCGTCGTAGAGCAACTTTCCGTGATCGATGATCATAATGCGGCGGCACAATTCCTCGATGTCGTCGAGGTCGTGCGTCGTGAGGAGGACTGTGGTGCGGAATTCGCGATTGATGGCGCGCAGGAATTGCCGGATATGATCCTTGGCCACAACGTCGAGGCCGATCGTCGGCTCGTCGAGGAAGAGCAGCGGTGGATTGTGGAGCAATGCCGCGGCGAGGTCGCAGCGCATGCGCTCGCCGAGCGAGAGTTTGCGCACGGGCGTGTGCAGGTAGTCGCGGATGCCGAGGATTTCGTTGAAGCGTTCCATGCGCGCGTCGAAATCGCGCTGCGAAACGTCGTAGATGCGGCGCAAAAGCTTGAACGATTCGATGACGGCGATGTCCCACCAGAGCTGCGTACGCTGGCCGAACACTACTCCGATCGATTTCACGTACTGGCGGCGCTGGCGGTGGGGGACGTAGCCATTCACGCGGAGTTCGCCGCTGGTGGGGACGAGGATACCCGTCAGCATCTTGATGGTGGTGGATTTTCCGGCGCCGTTCGGGCCGATATAACCCACCATTTCACCGCGCTCGATCGAGAAGCTGACGCGGTCCACGGCCGAAACGGTGCGGTAGTCGCGCACGAAGAGATTTTGAATCGAGCCCCACACGCCTTCGCGGCGGTGGAACGTGCGGAAGTGCTTGCAGAGTTCGTCAACGAAAATCAGTGAATCAGTGCTCATGAATGTACGAATTCTAACATTAGCGGAGCCCGCCGCGGCGCGCAGGCGCGAGTTCACGCTTCGTGGTTAGACGTGCGAGGGCGCAATTTCGTGGCGGGCATTTTGAAAGATCCGGAGAGAGATTTGCCACAGAGACACAGAGGGACAGAAAACTAGACGCGGAAGAGGACGTCTTCGCGGTTGAAAAGCTTCACGGCGAAGCCGAGAGCGATTGCCGCATAAACGCAGGAAGTGGCAAAAATCAGGGCGATGTAACCCCAGGGATGGTTCCCGGCGACGATCTCTTTGCTGACGAGGCTTGTTCCGAGGATCGGCACCATGGCCGTTCTTGCGTTCAACTCCATCCCCGGGAGGAAGGATGCGATGGCAGGCATAATCACGATGAACGTCAGCGGCGAAAGATAACTCTGCGCCTCGCGAAAACTCTTCGCGAAGAGCGCGATCGCCAGCATCGAAGCGGAGAAGAGTACGGATAATGGAAGGACCATTGCGAAGACAGCGAAGACTCCCCGCGGATCGAGCGACATCCGGAAAGGATTGCTATCGCCGGGGGAGACCATGCCGCCGATGACGCCCTTGGCCCACAGGAACGAAAGCGTCATGGAAGCAACCGAGAGCACGGCCGTGGCGAGCGATGCGGAAAGGACCATGAAAAACTTTCCAACAACGAGGTCGGTCCTCGAGACGGGACTGCATAGAATTGTTTCCATCGTCCCGCGCTCTTTTTCGCCCGCGGTGAGGTCCATCGCCGGGTACATCCCGCCTGTCATGCAAAGGATGATGATGAAGTAGGGGACGAATCCGCCGAGCTGGCTGCCGCCGACTTTTTCTTCCGTCACGACGTTCTTCTCTTTTACCGCGAATGGATCGAGCAGCCCGGCCGGGAGATGGCGGGCCACGAGTTGCTCTTTCGCAACCTTCTCGCGATAGCCGTCAAAGAATTTCTGGAGAGATTCCAGAGCGAATTCGGATTTCAAATCGCCTTTGAAGTATTCCACTGTGACTTCGCTCGATGCGCCGCTTTCGACACCCGAATCGAAGTCCGGCGGGAGCTTCACCGCCGCGCGGATTTTCTTGTCCGTAATTTCCTGCTCTGCATCGGCTGCGGGCGGAACAATTTCGATTCCCTTGAACGACCGCAAGGCCGCCGAGATTTTCGGCGAGTCCTCGCCGCCGAGGATCATCACCTGCGAAACTTCGCGCTTGGCCTTCCCCAGCATCGTCACGCTGAGATAACCCATGCCGACGGTGAGAAGCGGGAACACGAGAATCGGAACGACGACCATGGAGATGATGGTGCGGCGGTCGCGCAGCGAATCCATCAGCTCTTTGCGGTAAACCACTCCCACGTTGCGCAGGTTCATTGGCCTTCTCCTACGATGCCGACGAAAATATCTTCCAGATCCGTTTTGCCGCTGCGCTGGCGCAATTCGGCAAGCGTGCCCTCGGCCATCAAGCGGCCGTTGTGAATGATTCCGATGCGGTCGCAGAGCTTTTCCGCTTCGCTCATTACGTGAGTCGAGAAGATTACGGTTTTCCCGCGGTCGCGGCACTGGCGAATGAAACTCACGATCGAGCGCGCGGCCATCACGTCGAGCCCCACGGTCGGCTCGTCGAAGATCATCACCTTCGGATCGTGGACCAGGGTGCGCGCGATCGAAACTTTTTGCTTCATTCCAGTCGAGAGTTTTTCGCAGCGGCCGTTGCGATAGGAATTCATGTCGAGCGCGGTGAAGAGATTGTCCACCGAGTTGCGAAGCGCGTCACCCTCGAGACCGTTGAGGCGGCCAAAATATTCCACCATTTCCTGCGCGGTGAGACGGCCGTAAAGCGCGGTGGCGGTCGAAAGAAAACCCACGTTTGCGCGGACTTTTTCCGGGTCGCGCGTCACGTCGAATCCGGCCACCTGCGCGGTGCCGGATGTGGGCTTCAGGAGTGTTGCGAGCATACGAAGCGTTGTGGT
>JBAWGF010000077.1:0-2804 GCA_049592615.1 Candidatus Acidiferrales bacterium | reverse complement strand
TTCTTTTTCCACCGAGTGCATGGCCATCATCGGCGCAGGACGAAACAGACTTTTCCCGAGCCACGCGCCGGCGTGAAGGCCCGCATAGTCGTAACTCACTTCGCGCAGGTTGGCGAATGGATCCTCGGCAGAAACGGCTTCGATACGCGGCTCGACCGCGGCGGATTGCAGAGCGATGGCCGCACCCATCGAGACGCCGAGCGCGTAGAGATGGTTCACTTTTTCACTCGCGTAGAGCGCATCCACAATGGCAACGGTGTCGTAGCGTTCTTTCCAGCCGAAAGTGGCCATATCGCCGCCGCTTTCGCCCTGCGCGCGCGAGTCCATCATCACGACGCTGTAGCCGTGGCGCAGCAAGAATTCGCCATGGCCCGAATTTCCGGTCCGGTTGTCCGCGATGCCGTGAAAGAGTAAAACCCAATTTCCGTTGGGAGCCGGGGGACGGACTTTCCAGCCGCGCAAAATGACTCCATCGGATGCGCGCACCGTGAAGTCTTCTTTCGTGGCGCCGGTGTGCTGCAACATATTTTTCACCCACACCATTCGCTCGGGCGTCAACGGCAGGCGCGCCGGGTGAAGGATGCCGCCACCAATGGCATTTCCCGCGAGCGCGGCAAGAGAAAGTGTGATTCCCAGGAAAAGGACCGTCAGATAGTGAGAGCGCCGCATCGGAGTCTCTATACAAATGGTACGCACGAATCCACGTGGATGTTCGAAACTCAAAGATGAGGGTGCGCAATGAGGCAGAGACATGGTTATGAGCCGGTGGATTCGTAGTGGCGCGTGCCGAGATTCCAGAGGTAGATGGAGAGCGTGAGAAACACGGCGGCGACGACAGGCACGAGCGGAGCGTAACTGGGCGTCACGGTGCGGCCGAGCAGGCGCACGCTCGGATAGAACGACGCAAGACCGAAGGGAATAATCCAGCAAAGAAAAAACTGCACGAGCCCGCTATAGATCGAGAGCGGGTAGCGGCCGAACGCGATCATGTTCCAAACCGGCGGGTGAACGCCGATGCGGTCTTCGAACCAGAACGAGACCGTGCTCAACATCAGAAATATCGAAACGTAAATCACGCCCGCGCAGAGACCAAAGAAAACAAGCAAGCCGATTTTCCCGGGCGTCCACGGAACGTGCAGCCGGTGCGACGTGTAAACCATGCAGAAAACGCCCAGCACGATTTCGTGGAGCGATTCGATGCGGAAACTTTCGAACAGCACCTGGAAGAGCGACGAGACGGGACGCAGCAGGACGCGGTCGAATTTGCCTTCGATGATGTAGTTGTTGCCGAAGTCGTAGAGATTGAGGCTGATGACGTTGAACATTCCGTAGGGAATGAGCGAAAAGCCGTACAGAAAAATTACTTCGTCGCCGGACCAGCCGGCGAGGCGCGGCGCTTTTTGGAACAGAATGATGACGAAGCCGAGAGCGAATGCCGTCGCCGCGAAGCTCGTGCCCAGGCTCACGAAAAAATCACCACGATAGCTGACGCGCACTTTCGCGTACTGCGTGAAGTAGTCGTACAGGAGAAGCGCGTGGCGTTTCGCGGACGCACGGATTCCGGCGAGGCCGTTTTTTTCTTCGCTGGTTGGCGCAGGCGTCATTGCCGGTTCATCCCCCGTGAATCGTAATTTTGCGCGAGGCGCGGTCCCACCACAGATTCGCCAGAACGAGCAGCGCCACGACCCAAATCCATTGGGTTGCGAGCGCGCGCAGAGCGGACGCTCGGTCGAGCTTGCCGAGATAAATCTGCAGCGGCGTGTACGCGATGTGCTCGAACGGCAGCAGGGCCATGATTTTCTGCAAGCGATCCGGAAAAAACGCGATCGGAATCAGCAGGCCCGAGAGCAGTTCGATCAGCCAGTATTTCGCGCGAATGAGCGCCAGGATCGATTTCAGCGGAATCGCGCAGGTGCCGATCATGAAGTTGATCGCGCCCATCAGGAAGAAGCTGCCGACGACGCTGACGAGGAAAATGAAAAAATCTTCACGCGAAGCGGGGCCGCGCACGGGAAACATCAGCGCGACAACAATGGCGGTGGGAAACGTGAGCAGGCCGAGACGAAATGCCGATTCGCCCATCGCGCGGCAAATCCACATCCACTGGATCGAAACCGGCTTGATCAGGTCCATGGCGATCTTGCCTTCGATCACTTCGTAGGCCATTTCCTGGTCAATCGTGTTCCAGTAGAACGAGCGGATGATCCAGCCGACGCTTACGTAGGTAATCATCTGCGCGAGGTTGTAGCCCGCGATCGATTGTGCCGAGTGATACACGGCGCTCCAGATGAAGTAGTACACCGTAACGTTGAGGAAGTAGGTGATGATGCCGGTAAAGTAGCGCAGGCGGAATGCAAGGATATTGACGAAGCCGACGCGCGAAAATTCGACGTAGGGCATCAATTCCTGGGCCCATCCGTTCATGCGGTGACCTCGAGCTGGGCCTCGCCGGCGTAAATGCGCTTCACGATTTCCTCGATGGGTTCGTCTTCGATCAGAAGATCGCGGACCTCGACTTCCGCGAGAATCCGGCGGATCAAATCGGCGGTCGCAACCTTCGTGCGGTCGAAGCGGATGCGGTAGGTCAGCTCGTCCACCTGCTCGACTTCCAGACCGTCACGCGAAAAGATTTCGACGCCGCCCACCTGCGCGCGATCCTTCAACGCAAATTTGATTTGTTTCGTGCGCAGGAGTTTCTGTTTCAGGTGTTCGAGCGGGCCGTCGTAGAGCAACTTTCCGCGATCGATGATCATGATGCGGCGGCACAATTCCTCGATGTCGTCGAGGTCGTGCGTCGTGAGGAG
>JBAWGF010000076.1:0-4016 GCA_049592615.1 Candidatus Acidiferrales bacterium | reverse complement strand
GGCGCCGCAGACGGTGGCCATCGAAGAGGAACCGTTCGATTCGAGAATGTCCGAAACGACGCGCATGGCGTACGGAAAATCCGCTTCCGCCGGGAGCAGGTTTCCGATGGCGCGCTCGGCGAGTGCGACGTGGACGATTTCACGACGGCGGGGGCCGCGAAGGAATTTCACTTCGCCGACCGAGAACGGCGGGAAGTTGTAATGCAGCATGAATCGCTTGAACGCTTCTTCCTCGAAGAGAAGATCGAGGCGCTGCTTATCTTCCTTCGTGCCGAGCGTGGTGGTGACGAGGGCTTGCGTCTCACCGCGCGTGAAGAGAGCCGAGCCGTGTGCGCGAGGCAGGACGCCGATTTCGCACGTGATCTGGCGAATCTGGTCGAATGCGCGAGAGTCGGGACGGCGGCGGCGAATCAGCATGTCGTCGCGGAAGATGCGCTCGCGGAGGCGTTCAAATGCGCGCATGGCGAGCTTCTTGCGATCATCGTCATCTTCCGGAAGCGCGGCGACGATTTCGGCCTTGATGGCGTCCACGAGACCGTAGCTTTCCGATTTCGGATGCTTCGCGGTGTCGAGCGCGTCTTGCAGACGCGAGCCGTATTGCTGCGACATCTGTTTGTAGAGCGCTTCGTCGAATGCGGGCGGCGTGACCACAACTTTTTCCGGCTTCACGCGGGCCTGCAAGTCGCGAATCGCGGTGACGATCTTGCGAATTTCGGCGTGGCCGAATTCGAGGGCCTCGGCGACGGTCTCTTCCGATACTTCGAGCGCGCCGGATTCGACCATCACGATTGCTTCGTCCGAGCCCGCGATGACGATGTTGAGCGTGCTCGTCTTTTGCTCGGCGACGGTCGGATTGACGACCAGTTTGCCTTCGAGCAGGCCAACGCGAACGGCGGCGATTGGCGTGGCGAACGGAATTTTGGAGATAAAGAGCGCTGCTGAGGCTGCGGTGACGGCGATGACGTCCGGATCGTTTTCGCTGTCGGCCGAGAGCACCATGGCGACGACCTGCGTCTCCGTGGACCAGCCCTCGGGGAAAAGCGGGCGCAGCGGACGGTCCGTGAGGCGCGAAGTGAGAATTTCGCGCTCCGAAGGGCGTCCTTCGCGCTTGAAGAATCCACCGGGAATCTTTCCGGCGGAGTACGTGTATTCGCGATAGTCCACCGTCAGGGGGAGAAAATCTTTTTCGGTCGCTTTGTTGTCCATGCAGGCGGTGGCCAGAACGACCGTATCGCCATAACGCGCCACGATGGCGCCGTGCGCCTGGCGGGCCACTTTGCCGGTTTCCAGCGTCAGCTTTCGCCCGCCCAAATCCAAACTTACTTGTTCAAACATCACATCACATCCTTCTGTCCCGGATCACCGGGAACGATCCAGCGGATACGAGAAACAACTCTCGAGAAATACATCGAAGAGGACACCGGCGAAAGAAGCGGAGCGGAAGACTACCGAGCGAACGCCCTCGCATTGCGCAGTCCTGTCCGCCCGCATCTTGAGCGACAACTCTGGTTTGTGCGGAGGGAAAAAGTGCAGACAGTGAGGCTCGTCAGGAAATCCGCGCTACTTGCGCAAGCTAAGTCGTTCCACAATCTCGCGATACCGATCCGGGTCACGGCGGTTCAGATAGTCCAACAGACGGCGACGCTTGTTGACCATCATGATCAACCCGCGGCGCGAAGCATGGTCTTTTACGTGGGACTTGAGGTGAGTTGTGAGGTAGTTGATGCGTTCACTGAGTAAAGCGATTTGCACTTCCGGAGAACCTGTATCTTTTGGATGCGTCCGGAATTGCTCGATTACTTCTGCTTTCGCTTCCATCAACTTTCCCCCTCGCCCTGAATCGTCGTGCCCTGCTCTACGCTCTATGTCTCTTCTTCGACATGAAAATGCTAGCACACAGTTTGAGGCCGTGCCAACAAGCATTTTTTCGGCATCGGGGCGCGGCCGGGCGATTCAAGGCGGGCGACAGGCGTTTATCGAACATGCGCGGTCCGAGCGGCGGGACGACCGTCGTTCGAATTAAAGCGCAGGCGAGTCGTCGCCGAGAATCGCACGCCGGACAATTTTGATCGGCGGAAAACCCTGCTTCATGAATTCGTTATGAAAGCCTTCGAGCGTGAAAGACGCACCTTGTTTGCGTTTGAGGTCGTCGCGCAGCTTGAGAATTTCCAGTTTGCCGAGCGTGTAATAGAGATATGTCGCGTCCGAGGTCCCGCGCTTGGTTTCGACGAGACCGCTGACACGCGACTGGTAACCTTCCTTGACGAAGAAATCCACCGCTTGGTCGAACGTCATTTTGCCGCGATGCATTTGGATTCCGACGACGAATCGCGCGTCCCGCAACAGGGCATCCTCCAACTGGCCGAGGCGAATCAGTTTCGATTCGCGCGCGTCCCTGGCGCCCGTGCCGGGCCTGCCAAAGCCTTCGTCGAGCATCATTTCCTCGCAGTAGTGCGCCCAACCCTCGGCATTCGATGCAGCGCCAATCAGCTTGCGAGTTTTGCTCGGCGCCTGTGGTATCCAGAGAAACTGGATGTAATGGCCCGGATACGTTTCGTGAACGGCAGTGCTGATGATCGTGCCCACGTTGAACTCCGCCATGCGGCCTTCAATTTCCTGCGGCGTGTCGTTCGGTCCGGGAAGCGTGACGTTGAAGTAGGCCTCGGTGGCGACTTTTTCAAAAGGGCCGGGCGTGTCCATGGAAGCAAATGTGGTGGCACGTTGAAACGGTGGCGTCTCCTGCAAAATGGGACGGACGTCGGATGGAATCGTGATGATGTGCTTTTTTCGAATGAACGAAATCAGCCCGTCGAAAGTGTCACGAAAACTTTGAAGCAAGCGGCCGGGCGCCGGATGGTCCGCTTGCAGCTCCGCGAGAACTTCCTGCGCCGACTTAGAGGGATCGACTTCCTTGGCGACGCGCCCGAACTCGGCCTGGTTCTTGCGAAAATCCGCCATCCCAATTTCAAGCAGGCGATCGAGCGGGGTATCCACCATTTCGTCGTAAAGCAGCTTTTTCGAGAACGTATCCGCGCCGAGGCGGAAATCGCCGTTCGATTTCGGCAGCAAATCCTTCTTCATCCACAGTTCGTAGCTCGTGAGTTCGGCAATCACGGCGGCATTTGATTTTAGGAATTCGGCTTTCGTCGCAGTATCCGTGGCGTCCACGAAAGCCGCCGGGACGTCTGCTTGAAAAAAGTGAATGATGCCGGGGAGCTGTTCGAGAGCAATCTCCGTATAGATTCGGGGCGGATTTTTCAGGTTTTGCCGCGCCGCGACGAAAACGGCTGGCACCAGCTTTTCGCGCACGACAACAGAGCGCAACCGGTCGTCCGGAGGCGCGAAGCGACGGCTCATGATGGTGTAAACAGCGTTGGTGACGCCGTTCGAATACGTATTGGGGTCCTTCTCCCACGGGCGAATGGTTTCGAGCGTGAGCAAACTGCTTCGCATGTAAGAAATCAGAATTTCGCGATCCGCAGATTGCGTTGCGTCGAGAGTCTTTGGATCAACCGCTACCAAGCGATTTTCCCAGCCGCGCAGCGCAGAGATATCAGCGTCCACGCCGGCGCGGGAGTAATCCGCCAAAAGCGAATCGTACTGGTGAAGGCCCGCTGAAGTGCCGTTGACCGGGTCGAGCTTGAAATATGTTTGCTCGAGGCAATCGTCAACAAGCGAATCCCACGCAGTCTGGGCTGGAGTGGAATCTGGACGGGCCGGAAAATTCGCCGCGGTTCCCGCGAGGCCGATCAAAGATCCACAAAAAAGACAAATGGTGCGGATTGGCGCGCGCAAGCGTCCCTCCTCGTTGAGACGGAATCAGAAAATGGAATGAATCAAAACTCCGGCAGTTCTCCGCCAGTTGGTGCGCCCCGGAAGTTCGCTGCGGCTCGACACGATATCAGAACGAGAAGGGATTGGCTACGACTTGCCGCCTTTGATGAGAGACAGGAATTCGTCGCGAGTTTGCTTGTTTTCGCGGAAGGCGCCGAGCATGGCGCTGGTCATCGCAGCGG
>JBAWGF010000075.1:0-21115 GCA_049592615.1 Candidatus Acidiferrales bacterium | reverse complement strand
CGCGAGCAAAAGTGTGGCGTCGTTTTCACTCATTTTCAATTTGGCTGCGATTTGTTCCACGGGCGCAGCAATCCACAACACGTTTTTCTCTGGGTTGTGATGCATCTCGCCTTGGGGCTTGACGTCGAAATACAAATCGCCGACGCGCGCTTCTTCCGGCGAGAGCGCAGCGTGAACTTCCGCGACCGTCCAAGTAAAGTAATCGCCATCGTCGTCGAGCGTTTGATCGGCGTCCTGACTCCCGTAGAAACCGCCGCGCTGCCGATCGGACAAAACTTCCGTGACCCATGCGATGAGTCCCTCGGCGACGTTGCGGTAATGCGGGAGCCGCGTGACCTGGTAGCCGTGCAGAAAATTCTTCAGCAGCTCCGAATTGTCGTACGACATTTTTTCGAAGTGCGGCACGCACCAGCGCTCGTCCACCGAGTAGCGGTGAAAGCCGCCGCCGACCTGGTCGTGAAAACCGCCGGCGGCCATTCCGTTCAATGTTTTCTCGACGACCGTTTGAAGGTGCGCTCCGCCCGGCCATTTCTGGCGTTCGAGCAGGAGATCGATCGCGGAAGAATGCGGAAACTTCGGCGCGTTGCCGAAGCCGCCGTGCTGCTCGTCGAAAAGATGGAGGGCCGATTCGACGACGGAGTCCACGCTGCCTGCGTCAAATTCGCCGTGCGCGGCATGAAACACTTCGGCCTTCGCTACGGCCTGTTCGAGCGCGAGCGCGGAGCTATCCACCTCGCCGCGGCGATTCTGAAACGCTTCCGCAATCGAAAGCAGAATCCGGCGAAAGCCGGGGCGGCCCATCGCATCGTCGGGCGGGAAGTAGGTGCCGCCGAAGAATGGTTTTCCGTCGGGGGTGAGGAAAGCAGTGAGCGGCCAACCGCCCTGCCCGGAAATCGCGCTGATGGCGGATTGATAGCGCGCGTCCACGTCGGGACGTTCGTCGCGATCCACTTTCACGGGAACGTAAAGTTTGTTGATCATGGCCGCGATCTGGGGATTCTCGTAGCTCTCGCGATCGATGACGTGGCACCAGTGGCACCACACGGCGCCGATGTCGAGAAGGATGGGCTTTCCCTCGGCGCGCGCCGCTGCGAATGCTTCCTCGCCCCATTCGCGCCAGTCCACGGGCTGATGCGCAGCGGAGCGAAGATACGGACTCGCGGCATGCTTCAGACGATTTTCCGAACTTGCCGTCACGATGAGGGCCTTTCGAAGGATGCAGTCCTGACGTGGCGTTGAAGCAGCGCCCGTTTTGGAATCTACGCTAAGAGAAGCTGTTGCGTCAAATTGCGTTACTTCACAACCATACTACTTTACATTTAACGGTAAACAGTATAGACTGACTCCGTGATCCGGTCTTTTCGGTCGCGGGACACCGAGCAGCTCCACCGGCGCGAATCCGTCAAACGGTTCAAGAGCATCGAGCGAGTGGCGCTTCGGAAACTTCGGCAATTGGATGCCGCAACTCAATTGAGCGATTTGGCCTCGCCTCCGGGGAACCACCTGGAGGCACAACGCGGCGACCGTAAAGGCCAACACAGCATCCGCATCAATGATCAGTGGCGCATTTGCTTTGTTTGGCGCGACGGTGATGCCTACGAAGTCGAAATCACGGATTACCACTAGGAGAGCGCAGTGGGAAAGAAACTGAAACCGGTACATCCCGGCGAAATTCTGAGCGAAGATTTCATGAAGCCACACCAGCTGAGCATGAACAGGCTGGCGCTCGACTTGCGCGTGCCGGTGACGCGGATCGCGGATATCGTCGCGCGGCGGCGCGGGGTCACGCCCGACACGGCGTTGCGCCTGGCCCGGTATTTCAAAACCACGGCGCAGTTCTGGCTGAATCTTCAGACGAAATACGACCTAGAAGTTGCTGAGGATGAGCGCCTCGCGAAGATTGAACGCGACGTGCAGCCACTCGAAAGCGCTGCGAGATAGGAACAAGAAGCTGCGGGCAAGGCCTTTCCCCAAGAAAGCAGCACCCACTACTGGATCGGATTGCGGTAGCCGGCGTCGCGGGGGTCGATCGGCTTGCGTCCGGAAAAACCCTCGTCCTGGCGGTGATAGAAACGGATGCGGTCTTCGCCAAGCCGCCAGCAGAGATACACTTCTTCATTATTGAGCCGCGAAGGAAAATCGAGCAATCCGACGTCGAGGTCTTTGACAAGGCAGCCGGTGGAATGGATGCGCTCGAGCGCGCCCTGAACGGCTTCTTCGAGACGATTGCGTTCGAGGCGCGTCTTCGCCGCACTCTCGTAGGAAACCTGCATTCCTCCGGAGCGCTGGATGCGTTCGCCGAGCGCGCCGAGCTGCTTTTCGAGGTCGGCCATTTTCCGGCGCGAATCCATCGCTTCGATCAGAATCGGCTCGACCTGCGTGCGCAGGCGCTCCGCCTCGGTGAGTGAAAAAAGTTTGGATTCCTCATCCGCCATGATGCCGCGCTCCCAAGTGCTCGACCGGGCCGGATTCCGCCGGGCGATATAGCGTAGCGCCGAAAACGCTCCCTTGCTACCCGCCGATGAAAACCATTGTACGCGAAGGCGGCGCGAAACCCGGCTCGTTGATGCGATGCCCTTTTTCCTTTTCCATTACGATCGAGACAATCGCTTCGGATATTTCCTCATCGCTCGCGCCGCGGCGCAAGAGGAATTTCAAATCGTGGTCGTCTTTGCTGAAGAGGCAGGTGCGCAATTTTCCGTCGGCGGTGAGGCGGATGCGCGAGCAGTGGCCGCAGAAAGGCTGTGAAACCGGGGCGATCAGGCCGATTTCGCCGCGACTGTCTTCGAAACGATACTTGCGCGCGGTCTCGCTTTTTTCGTGCGAGATGGGAATGAGGCGCCAGCGCGCCGAGATGCGCGTGTAAATCTCCGCGGCGGTGACGACCAGGTCGCGCGTCCAAGCGCGGTCCGCGTCGAGCGGCATGAATTCGATGAAGCGCATGATGAGGTCGCGCTCGCGAGCGAATTCGGCGAAGGCTTCCACTTCGTCGTCATTCAAACCGCGCACGAGCACCGCGTTCACTTTCACCGGGCGCAACGGCGAGGCTTGCGCCGCGTCAATTCCCGCCATCACTTTGTCGAACGACTGGGTCCGCGTGACCTCTTCGAATTTCGCGCGGTCGAGCGAATCGAGACTGATATTGATGCGGTTGAGGCCTGCCGCGACGAGACGGTTGCAGCGATCGGGGAGCAGATGGCCGTTCGTGGTCATCGAGAGATCTTCGACGCCGAGCGAATGGAGCTGCGCGATGAAATCCTCGACGCCCGGGCGAACGAGTGGCTCGCCGCCCGTGACGCGGACTTTGCGAATTCCCATGCCGACAAGAATGCGAACCAGACGCGCGTATTCGTCCCATTCGAGCAACTGGTGATCCGCCATGTGATTTTCTGGATTCGCAGAGCGGCAATAGACGCAGCGGAAGTTGCAGCGGTCGGTGACCGAGACGCGGAGGTCGGTGATTTGGCGGCCGAATTTATCTGTTAGCGGCATCCAGCGAACCAGGATGGCGGCCTGAAGGCCGCCGCTACGAAACCCAAATAAAAAACCCAAGTCCGCGATTGGACTTGGGCGAGGACACCGGAATTCGCTGAGCGAAAGCCGGGCCTTCTCCTTTCCAAACGCAGGATTCATCTGCGCGGGAGGTACGAGCGTTTCCGCTCAAACCCTTATCCTCCGCCGTCGGAGGAAGCGCCCCCGGGCCGTTGGTTGTGTCTCCCTTAGGCCTCGGGGATCGGAGAAATCGGGTTCATTCTACGACAGGAAAACGCCGCGTGCAAATAATTGAGATCGGAGGAGGGGCGGGCCTAGAGCTGCTAAGCGATCCTGGAGGGATCTGCAATCCAGTGCGTTTGCCAGGGTCTTGATGGACGCGATTCTATCCCAATTCGGAACAAGGAATATTGCGAGGACGAAGGGCTGCCGCTACAGACGCGGGATGGATATGGTAGAGTTTCGGGCGGATGCGCATCTTCGTTCTGGGCGCGGGCGGGACCGGCTCCTTGCTGGCACAACTGCTGGCGCGTCAGGGACACACCGTCCGGTGCGGGGATCGCGATGTGGAGCGCGCGCGAAGATTTCTAGGCAAGAAAAGCACGATCGAAGTGGTCGAGACGAACGCGCGAAACCTGTGGTCCATCGTGCGGGCGGCGCGCGGCTCGAACCTGATCGTCAACGCGTCGCCGGCCGTTTACAACGAAATCATTCTGCGAGCCGCGCTTCGGCTTCGCGCGCACTATATGGACCTCAACGCGCACCTGACGCGGAATCCCTTCAAGCCGGAACAGTTTCGATTTCACAAGAAGTTCGTCACAAAGAATCGCACGGCCCTAATCTGCACGGGAGCTGCTCCGGGACTCACAAATCTGCTGGCGAAACGCGGGGCCGAGCTGCTCGATTCCGTGGAATCGATTCAGATTCGTTTGTTCGAGAGCACGGAGAGCAAGGATCCGATTTCGACGTGGTCGCCCGACGTGGCATACGATGCAGCCATCTCGCGGCCGCGCGTGTATCGAGACGGGCGGTTTGCGCTGGCGCGGCGATTTGACGAGCGCGAGAAATTTCGTTTCCCGTCTCCGATCGGCGAGACGCCCGTCTATCTGGCAGCGCAAGATGAAGTTTGCATGTTGCCGTATGCCATCCCCGTGAAAAACGTGGACGCGAAGATCGGCGGGAATGATTTTGACCGTTTGCGGCGATGGTACAGGCAGGGGCGGTTGAACCGCTCGCAGGGAATGGTGGGGAAGCGATTTCCAAAAACACTGACGCCGCGACACGTTGCGAAATTGATCCGCCGTGGCGTGCTTTATAATGCGAGATTCGCGGCGGCGGTGCTCGTGCGAGGAATGAAAGAGGATCAGCCGCTGCTGCTACGTTACGATGCGAGCTTCCCGACGCTGTACCAGATTCGCCAGCGCGGATTGATTTCGACGCCGATCGCGTACGCCACGGCGCACGTGGCGGCGCTGTTCATCAAATTTTTTCCGCGTGATTTGGCCGGAGTGGTTGGCCCATCGGATCTGCCGGTGGAAACGCGGCGCGCGATCCTTTCTCAGGTGCGCTCGCACGATGTACGGATCGCGCTGCGAATCACGCGATTGAAGCGGCACGAGGATGATGAGTTTTGAAGTTGCAGGACGGTTTCTCAAATTCAAGTGGAGGATCTGACATGAAGAGGATGCTGATAGCTGTTTGCATGATGTTGTCCCTGGGCAGCGCGGCTTTTGGGCAGAAGCTGACGGCCGAGGACCGCGAAAAGGGCGTGAAGTATCTCGAGCAGTCGCGCCAGGGAATCATTGACGCAACGAAAGGCCTCTCCGAAGCGCAATGGAAGTTCAAGCCCGCACCGGATCGCTGGTCGGTGGCAGAAGTGCTGGAGCACATCACGCTGGCCGAGAAGTTCATGTATGGCGCGGCGGAGGGAACGTTGAAGGCTCCTGCCGGCGCACCGGACCGCGATTACAAGAAGACAGATGCCGCCATCCTGGGCAATGTCCCCGACCGGAGCACCAAGCGCCAGGCTCCCGATCAGTTGGTGCCCACGGGACGATGGTCGCCGAAGGACACGCTCGACACATTTCTGAAGGAACGCGAGCAGAGCATCACGCTCATGAAGGATTCGCAGGAGCTTCGAGCGCATGTTTCCGACAGTCCGTTCGGACCGATGGATTCCTACGAATGGCTGCTGTTCACGTCCGCTCATAGCGAGCGGCACACGAAACAGATTCTGGAAGTGAAAGCCGATCCAAACTTCCCGAAATCGTAGCAGCTCGGGAACGCGTCGCGCTGGATGGCGCGACGCACTTTCAATAAGGCGAGACGAGCGGCTTGAGAAGTCCGAAATCGATGAGGCCGTTGGCGACGAATTGTACGGCGAGCGCCACGAGCAGCAGACCCATCAGCCGCGACAAGATGCGGATTCCCGTCTCGCCCATGTAGCGCCGAACGCGGTCGGCTCCGGCGAGAACCATGAAGGACGCGAGCGAAGTGACTACGATCGTGGCATACACAATCACGTGCTGCCACACCGTATGAGATTCGCCCACCAGCACCATCATAGTTGAAATCGCACCCGGGCCAGCCAGCATTGGCATCCCCAGAGGGATGATGCTCGCGTCGGCCTTCGCGGTACCTTCCTTTGTTTCCTCCGGCGTGGACTTGGTCCCGGACGGCCGCGCCTGCAACATGTCCAACCCAATCTGAAGCAGGATGATGCCGCCCGCGATTTTGAATGCCGGGAGCGTGATGCCGAATGCCTTGAAAATCAGGCTGCCTGCAATGGCGAATGAGCTGAGGACGATGGCGCAGGTCCACGCGGAGCGGCGCGCCATCTGGCGGCGTTCGCGTTTGGGGGAATCCTGCGTGATGGCGAGAAACATGGGGATGACGGCGAAAGGGTCGACAAGAAAAAATACGGACGTGAGCGCGAGGAGCGCGAATTCGAGGCCGGCGGTGAGAGAGTGAGGCATCTGAGATTCGATTGCGCGTCGGGTGCGTTACCCGGCCGCGCCAAAGTAACACTTTTAGTTGAAGCTGGGTAGCTGCTGGTTGGAAGCCGGCGAGCACGAAAAACGAATACACGGTACAATTAAAAGAGTTTGCTCTCCGTTAACAACATTTCGATGCGCTTCGGTGGAAGAGTCCTGTTCGACGAGGTCTCCTGCACATTCTTTGAAGGGCGCCGCTACGCGATTACGGGGCCGAATGGCGCAGGCAAATCTACGCTGATGAAAATTCTGAGCGGCGAAATCGAGCCTTCGAAGGGCTCGGTGACGCGACCGAAGAAACTCGGAATTTTGCGGCAGGACCAGTTTGCCTTCGATAAATTTCGCGTGATGGACACCGTCATCATGGGCAATGCCGCGCTGTGGAAGGCGCTTGAAGAGCGCGACGCGCTGCACGCCAAACCTCACGCGGAGATGACCGACAAGGACGGCATGCGGCTGGGCGAGCTCGAAGCAATCGTCGGCGAAGAAGGCGGCTACACGGCGGAGGCTGATGCGGGCGTGCTGCTCGACGGGCTGGACGTGGACGACTCGCTGCACGAGCGCAAAATGGGCGAATTGCAGGGAGGGCAGAAAGTTCGCGTGCTGCTCGCGCAGGCGCTATTCGGCAGCCCTCCGGCGCTGCTGCTGGACGAGCCCACAAACCATCTGGACCTCGATTCGGTCCACTGGCTTCAGGATTATCTGCGCGAATACGAAGGCGTGCTGATCGTGATTTCGCACGACCGGCACTTTTTGAACGACGTGAGCACGCACACCGCCGACATCGACTACCAAACCGTGATCATGTACAACGGCGGGTACGACGATATGGTGGTGGCCAAGACCGCGATTCGCAGCCGCATTGAGTCGGAGAACGCGCAGCGCGAAAAGAAAATCGCGCAGTTGAATGATTTCATCGCGCGGTTTTCGGCCGGCACGCGTTCAGCGCAGGCCACATCGCGCAAGAAAGAAGTGGAACGGCTGCAGACTTCAGAGCTGGCGAAATCGAACATCCAGCGGCCGTTCATCCGCTTTCAGATGAAGCGCGCTTCAGGACGCCATCCGCTCGAATTCAAGAGCGTCGCGAAGTCCTACGGCGCCGAGCGGGTGATCAAGGGCTTCAGCGCGAACGTGGTGCGCGGGGAAAAAATCGCGCTCATGGGCCGGAACGGAACGGGCAAAACGTCGCTGCTGAAATCGCTGATACGCAATGCGAAGGATTACATCGAAGATGCGGACCGGCATTTCCCGCTCGATCACGGCACGGTCACGTGGGGACACGAAGTGACGGTGGGCTACTTCGCGCAGGATCACGCGGATTCGATCGTCAAGGGCAAGACCGTGATCGAGTGGCTGCACGGATGGGATGCGGCGGCAACGCAGGAGGATTTGCGCTCCGTGCTCGGCCAGATGCTGTTCAGCGGCGACGATGCGCTGAAGCCGACGAAGGCGCTTTCGGGCGGCGAGTCGGCGCGGCTGATTTTTTGCAGGCTCATGCTGCAAAAGCCGAATTTTCTGGTGCTCGATGAACCGACGAACCACCTGGACCTGGAATCCATCAACGCGCTGAATATTTCCTTGCAGCGGTATGAAGGCACGGTCCTATTGGTGACACATGACCACGATGTGATCGATGAAGTGGCAACTCGCATCTGGCATTTCGAAGGCGGGAACATCGAGGATTTCAAGGGCACGTACGCGGACTATCTGACTTACACGGCGGAGAAGGTCCCGCAAAGATAAGGGCCCTTATCGCCAAGCGGGCCCGGATGACCGGCGCTCCGCTTGCCTGATTCTGGGCGTGCTGCTACACTATCGCGGCAAGAGCTAGACTGTTGCTCCTGCCATACTTCCTGTAAAAGGTCTATCCATGTCTGGACACTCTAAATGGGCCACAATCAAACATAAGAAGGCGGCTACGGACGCCAAGCGCGGCAAGGCTTTCACCAAGATCATCCGCGAATTGACGATTGCCGCGCGAACCGGGGGCTCCGACCCCGATACGAATCCGCGCCTTCGCACGGCCATCCTGGCTGCGAAGAGCGAAAACATGCCGAACGACAACATCGAGCGGGCGATCCTGCGGGGCACCGGACAGCTCGAAGGAGAAATGCTCGACGAAGTAATGTTCGAGGGGTACGGACCCGGCGGCGTGGGCGTGCTGATCCAGGTGGTGACGAGCAACCGGAACCGGATCGTAAGCGAAATCCGCCACATGATGTCGAAAAACGGCGGGAACATGGCCGAAAACGGCGCGGTCGGCTGGATGTTTCACCGCAAGGGCGACATCCTTGTGCCCAAGGAAGCGGCTGACGAAGAGAAAATGATGGGCATCGTGCTCGATGCGGGCGCGGAGGATTTGCGCGACGATGGCTCGGTGTGGGAAGTGACGACGCCGCCCGAGGCGCTCGAAAAAGTGCGTGAAGCCCTAGTGGCCGCGGGAATTACACCGGCTTCCGCCGAGGTAGGCTGGATTCCGCAGAACTACGTGAAGCTGACGGGCGTGCAGGCGCAGCAGATGCTGCGGCTGGTGGAAACGCTCGAAGACCACGACGACGTACAGCACGTGTACGCGAATTTCGACATCGACGAAAAGGAAATCCAGGCCGCCGTGGCCGGGTAGTTTCCTTCGCGTC
Source organism: Candidatus Acidiferrales bacterium (assembly GCA_049592615.1). Taxonomy (GTDB): domain Bacteria; phylum Acidobacteriota; class Terriglobia; order Acidiferrales; family UBA7541; genus Palsa-295. The sequence goes on along the minus strand of JBAWGF010000075.1, from coordinate 11,994 downwards.
GCGCTCGAAAGAAAAAACACTACCCCCCGTTTCCGGCGCGCACGTACACTTGTGCGCGTCATCATGAATTCCCACCCACCAGGACATTCGGGAACCAACGGGCACCGTCTGCGCATACTGGGCGTGGACCCGGCGGTCGCGGGTGCGACAGGATACGGAATTGTCGAAATCGAAGGCGCTTGCACGCGGATGCTGCGCTTCGGCGCATTGAAACTTCCGGCGCGTGCGACATTCGCCGCGCGACTTCGCGGAATCCACCAGTTGATTGCGGGGCTCGTGGAGGAATTCGCGCCCGATGCGGTTGCCGTGGAAGCCGTGTTTACGGCGCTGAATGCGCGGACCGCGCTGAAACTTGCGGAAATGCGCGGCGTCGTGCTGCTCGCGGCGGCGCAGGCGCAGATTCCGGCGCACAGCTATTCGCCGCGCGAGGTGAAGGCGAGCGTTGCCGGTTATGGCGCGGCTTCGAAGCAGCAGATGCAGCAAATGGTGAAGTCGCTGCTCGGCCTCGCACAACATCCCGAACCTGCGGACGCCGCCGACGCGCTGGCGGTCGCGCTGTGCCACGGATATTTGTCGCAGGCACGCGAGCGGATTGCCGCGGCGACAACAAAGCGAAACGACCCCAACCCGGCCCGCAGTGCCTCGCACGAAACACGAACCGTCCCGGGCAGCCGGAAGCCGGGTGCCCGCATCGTAGAGTCCAGATGAGCGTCCGCAGACCCCTCCTGTGGCTGATGGCCATCGCATGGGTGGATGTGGCGATCCCAGCAATCGCATTCGCTGCGGCGGCGGACGGCGGAGCGACGATTACGTTCCGCAAAGTGTTTAAGACCAGCTATCCGGAATATGTGGAGATCAAGGTGAGCCAGAGCGGCATGGGGACGTACGACATCCGCGCGCTTGACGAAGAGGCCAGCCCGCAGCCGTTCGAAGTCGGGGCCGCGCTGGCGCAAAGAATTTTCGAGCTGGGGAGCCGACTTCACAATTTTCAGGGTGTGAACCTGGACGTCCGGCGGCGGATCGCGTACCTCGGCGAGAAATCGTTTCGCTATGAGAATCGCGGCGAGACGCACGAGGTGAAGTTCAACTACACGCTCGACGAAGCGGCGACGCAACTGGTGAATATTTTCGAAGGCCTCACGCGGCAGGAACTGGATCTCTCGGACCTCAAGCGAACGATGCGCTACGACCGGCTGGGCGTGAACGACTCGCTCGTACAAATCGAAACGGATTTTAACAACAAACTTCTTCCCGAACCGGAACGCTTGCTGCCGGCGCTCGACCAGCTCGCCGCAGACGAAAAGTATCTCGATCTGGCGCGCCAGAGGGCACGAACATTGGCAGGGCGAATCCGTGGCTCACGCTGAGCGGAGTTGGGCCAGCTGTACGACGGCTGGGCTTGACAGTAATGAAAGGAATAGGTAACTCTGAGCTAACTCCCATGACAATATCAAGGCGCTTTAGGCGGCACCTATTCTGGACAGCAGCAATCTTCGCAATCATTCTGATCTATCCACGCATTACGCCGGCGCAAGCAACGGCTGCACGCACGCGCATTACGGAAGCCGTTGACGATACAAATCTCACGGTGCTCAAGGGTAATACGCACGGGCTGGCTCGCGCCGAGTTTGATCGCGGCGCGGCACCTCCGGGAATGCCGTTGAAGCGCATGCTGCTCGTGCTGAAGCGCAGCCCCGAACAGGAAGCCACTCTCCAGACATTGCTCGTCGAGCAGCAGGACATCGCTTCGCCCAATTACCACAAGTGGCTTACGCCGGAGCAATTCGGCCAGCAGTTCGGCGCATCCGACGCGGACATTCAAACTGTGACGTCGTGGCTCGGTTCGCATGGCTTCCAGGTGACGAATGTCGCCAAGGGCCGCACGGTGATTGAGTTTTCCGGGACAACGTCGCAGGTGCAAGAGGCCTTCCACACGGCGATCCACAAATTCGTAGTGAACGGCGAAGAGCACTGGGCCAATGCGAGCGACCCGCAGATTCCTTCCGCGCTTGGGTCCGTGGTTGGAGGCGTGGCGACGCTGCACAACTTTTTCAAGAAGCCGCACGTGAGATATTCAGCGCAGGTTGTTTCTGCGAAGGCGACGGCCGGTAAGAAGCCGAGCATGATTCTTTCAGATGGGTCACATGCGGTGTCGCCGGCGGATTTTGCGACGATATATAACGTGTCAAACTCGCTGCGCTCTCCTCCTGGCCCAAGCAATGGTGCAAACATAACGATCGCGATTGTGGGCCGGTCGAACATTAATCTCGCTGATGTCCAGAATTTCCGAGGCGTATTCGGCGTGGGGGGAACCTTCAATCAGAACAACATTGTCTTGAACGGTCCCGATCCGGGCAATCTGGGCGGAGGCGAAGAATTTGAAGCGGTGCTCGATGCGAGTTGGTCTGGCGCAGTGGCACCGTCTGCGACGGTGTTGTTTGTAGTCTCGGAATCAACCGAAACCACCGACGGCCTCGACCTTTCCGAGGTGTATGTTGTTGACAACAACCTCGCCCCGGTCATGTCGGAGAGCTTCGGCGCCTGTGAAGGACAGCAAGTCGGGGCTGCCGAGGAGATGAGCGAAGCGAGCATCGCCGAGCAGGCTGCGGCGCAGGGAATTACGTTTATGGCATCAACCGGTGACGCAGGGGCCGAGGGTTGCGACGATCCAAACTCTGAAACGAAAGCGACGGGGCCAATTGCCGTTCAGGTGCCTGCTGCGTTGCCCTACACCGTCGCGGTCGGCGGGACGATGTTCATCGAGAACGACAACACCTTCTGGAACACAACGGATACCAATACGTTTGAATCTGCCAAGTCTTTTATTCCCGAAAATGTTTGGAATGAGAGCTGCCAAACGATTAGCGCGTGCTCCCCAGAAGTGAAGGCTTTTGCGGGCGTCAATATTCTTGCGGGTGGCGGCGGGGCAAGCACAATCTTTTCGAAGCCCGTCTGGCAGACGGGAGTGGCCGGGATTCCACCTGCAAACTTTCGTGCTGTGCCTGATGTTGCGCTGAACGCAGCTGTGTTTCACGACGGTACCGTGCTGTGCGTTGCGTCGCAAGGGGCGTCGTGCGTGGTGAACAATTCAGGAAGCTTCAATCTTATACTCGTCGGCGGGACATCGGTTGCCGCACCTTCGTTTGCCGGTGTCATGGCGTTGGTCAACGAGAAAACCGGCCAGCGCCAGGGACAAGCTGATTTCGTTCTATACCGTCTAGCTGCGAGTGAAACTCTGGCTTCGTGCAACGGCTCCTCTTCGTCCCCACTGCCCGCGGTCGGCTGCATCTTCAACGACACCACAGTCGGCAACAATGCCGTTCCGGGCGAAACAGGCTTCGGAAATGCGAACGCACAATTTCAGGCGGGTACCGGTTACGATCAGGGAACTGGGCTCGGCTCCGTAAACGTTTTTAACCTCTTGAATCAATGGAGCACCGCCAGGACCAAGGCAAGCACGACTACGCTTACGATTCCAACGCCAAATGCCGGGCATGGCGTGCCTGTCTCAGTAACCGTCACGGTGACCGGCAGTGGAGGACCGCCTACGGGGGATGTATCGCTGATTGCAAACACGGGCACGAGCGCGAGCGGTCAGACCGGCAACATCAAATTGTCCACGTTTAGCTTGACGGCCGGCACCGTTACGGGGACCACTTCCAGCCTCCCCGGTGGAAGCTACTCGGTGGAGGCTCACTACGAGGGTGACAGTAACTTCCTGCCGAGCGATTCGGGTACGGTGAACGTCAACATCGGCATGGAGAACAGCAATACCCAGGTTGTGGTGAACTTCATAGACCCAAACACCGGCACGATCACGAATAACACAAAGAACTTCCAATACGGGTCGAACTATCTGATCCGGATGAGCGTGTCGGGGGCGTCCGGCTCGTGCGCCGGGAATGTTCCCGGAAGCACAGGCTGCCCGACGGGAAATGTGACCCTCAAGGATGGTGTCAACCCTCTGGATGGCGGCACATTCGCATTGAATAGCGCCGGCTATGCCGAAGATCAACTGGAAACGCTATCGCTCGGGGCGCATACGCTGAACGCAGCATATTCAGGCGACGGTAGTTTCAATTCGAGTTCCAGCAGCGATGCCGTCATGGTCACGCAGGCCACGACAACCATGGCCGCGACTTCAAGCTCTTCGACAATATTCTCCGGAGCGTCCGTAACCCTGACTGGGACGGTGAACACGCAAAGCTTTGCAAATGCCCCAACCGGGACGATTCAATTCCTCAACGGGACTACTCCAGTTTCCGGGAATGTTTCGCTCGTTGGACATGCCGGGTCGTTCACTGCATTCGCCTCACTCACGGGAACAGTCACGACACTCCTTTCGACCAATCCGTCTATGTCGCCGGACATTTCCCGAAGACCGATCGTCCTGATCCCGGCTGCAATCCTCAGTTGCGTGATCCTGACGTTCCTGCTGTACCTGCTGGCGGCTTCCTCTGCGAAGCGCCGCGGCTTTGCCTATATCGGCCTCACGTTCGCAGCCTTCCTGCTCGCGGGAATGGCGGCATGCGGAGGTGGCGGTGGAGGAGGCGGAGGGGCGCACACAGTTGTGATTACGGTGAAATACAGCGGCGACACGAATTACGCTGCATCTCAATCAACCGTATCGATTAAGATCCAGTAGTTTCAGGTTCGACGCATCCAAAGGGCGGTTGCACGACTTGCGTGCAGCCGCTCTTTTATTTTCAGCGCAGCGCACCCTGAGGATGTCTAGGGAAGAATCATTCCGGCGTAGCCGACGACCTCGCCGCGGTCGCCGGTGATGTCGCCGGAAGTGGCGTAGCGAACGAGCTGCGCTTCCTGCGCACCCAAATCACGCGCGGCAACCAGGATGGCCACCGTGGCGGCGTAGCCGCACATCGTAATTCCCTCCGAACGCACCGTATCGAAGAGGCCGCGCGGATCGAGCGCCAGAATGCGCGCGATGGCGCGGTCGTCCTTCGCGCGCGTAATCACATCGCTTTCGTAATGGTTCATGTCGGTGCTGGCGATGACGAGCACCGGTTCGGCTTGCGCGGCGACGACTTTCGCCACGGCGTGACCCAGCTCTTCGAGGACCGGGTAGCGGTCCGTCGCAAGCACGACGGGAACGAAGCGAAAATCCTTCACGAGCCGCTGCAAAAAAGGAATCTGGACTTCGAGTGAATGCTCGCGTTCATGCGCCACCGCATCTTCGCGAAGCCGCGGGCACGCGCGCGCGAGTTCGGCTGAAAGCAATGAATCAACGGGAGCGAGGCCAAACGGAGTCTGCCAGCTCCCTTCGGTGAGGATTGCCATCGGCTCGCCGCGGGGATAATGGCGCGGGCCCAGCAGAATACATCTCTGCGGAATCTTCAGTTGCGCATACACGGCGCCGGCAACGTGACCGGAATACATATAGCCCGCGTGCGGGACAACACACGCGCGGGCGGAAATCTTTTCCGCCACGCCGGAGGAGTATTCATCGATCTGGCGCGCGAGCACTTTTGGATCCGAGGGATAGAAGCGTCCGGCAACGACGGGCGGGCGAATCATCGGCGCTCAATTGCCGCGAAGGGCGGCGGAGATCAGATGGGCTTCGAGGGCTTGCCACGAACGGCGAGTGCGATCGTCTCTCCGACCTGATGGAGAATTTTCACTCTGTCGCCGGTCTGATAGCCGCCTTGGTCGAGGAGTTTCTGCATCTGGTCGCGAACTTTCGGCGTGTAGGTAAACGTGTAAATGTTGAGCTGATTTTTCTCATCGCGAACCATCAGGCTGTTGTTATCGGCGTGAATCACGAGAGCCTTCAGCCAAACCTGCTTCGGAGGCTTCTGCTTGACGACGATCGGCGGAGTGCTGCTCATCTGCGCCCGGACGGGCGCGCCGGCAAGCGCCATTGCCGCGACGATCGCGGCCGAGGCGGCGAGGATTCTAAAGCTCTTCATCGAATGAAATTTTCAAGGATTTCAGAAATTTGATGTCCTGCGGCGTGATCTCGATTTTCGGCTCGGCCGAGTCTTCTTCCAGAATCTCTTCGTCCACGCGAATATGCAGGGATTCCAGGAAGCGGCGATCCTGATGCGTCATCTTTGCGTCGGCCCCCGCCTGCCGGCGAGCCAAGCCGATCGTCGCGTCGAGCTTCAAAACAATGTCGAAGCCGGCGGTGCGAACACTCGATATGGCCTCGGCGATGCGCTCGGAGTCCGATACCGTGTCATTGATGGCGTGTCCCAGCTCTCGCAGCAACTGTTTCATCCGATCGTCGAGTTGCAAGGGCGTCACCTCCTGTAAAGGGCCCCTCCATCGCCAATTCTAGTGCCGCAGGATGTCTGAAACAAGTCCCACCTGCGGCAACCGAGCTGCGGGCGTTACCTGTACCTTAGCGCAGGCGGCGCATGCAGCGGGCAGGCGCAGAATATACTAGAATCGTCGCATGGCCGCGGGGTTCATTCCGGCGCTGTGGAATTCGATTCGAGTTACTCTGCGCGTCTTCTGGCGCGTGACGCGGCAATTCTTTCATGAAGCGACCGGCGTGCTGTTCGCGTTTTTCGCGGTGTATGGCGGGCTGGCGGTGTGGCGGCAGTGGAAGAGCCGGCCGATTTACTGGCTGATGGGCATTGCCGTGATCTATGCGGTGATGATGGGAGCGTTTGCGTTCATCGCGTTTCGGCGGGCGCGACGCGTGAGGTAGGGCGAAATCGGATTTTCGAGTGCCGAATTTATGAGCGAGCATACCCCCAACCCGATCGAGCATTCAGAGCGGAAGGCTGCGTCCACGACGGGACTGCCGATGGAGTCCGTCGTCTCGCGGGAAGACCTGCGCGGCTGGGACGCGGAGCGCGAACTCGGCTACCCGGGGCAATTCCCGTTCACGCGCGGCGTTTATCCCACGATGTACCGCGGGCGGCTGTGGACGATGCGGCAGTATGCAGGCTTCGGCTCGGCCAGCGAATCCAATCTCCGGTACCGCTACCTTCTTTCGCAGGGTCAGACGGGACTATCCGTCGCGTTTGATTTGCCGACGCAGATCGGAATGGACTCCGATCACACGCTCGCGTTCGGTGAAGTGGGCAAAGTAGGCGTCGCAATCGATTCGCTCGAAGACATGCAGGCGCTGTTCAACGGAATTCCGCTTGAACGCATCTCGACGTCGATGACAATTAACTCGACCGCAGCGATTCTTCTCGCGCTCTACGTCGCCGTGGCGAAGCAGCAGGGAGCAAACCTGAAGCGGCTCGCCGGGACGGTGCAGAACGACATTCTCAAAGAATACATCGCGCGCGGGACATATATTTACCCGCTGCGTCCGGCGATGCGGATCGTCACCGACATCTTCGGCTGGTGCCGCCACGAGCTGCCGAACTGGAATGCGATTTCGATTTCCGGGTATCACATTCGCGAAGCGGGCTCGACCGACGTGCAGGAAGTGGCGTTCACGCTTGCGAATGGAATCGCGTACGTGGATGCCGCGATCGCCGCGGGATTGAAGGTGGACGAATTTGCGCCGCAGCTTTCTTTTTTCTTCAACGCGCACAACGAGCTGCTGATGCAGATTGCGAAGTTTCGCGCGGCGCGGCGTCTGTGGGCGCGAACGATGCGCGAACGATTCGGCGCGCAGGACCCGGGCTCCCTGATGCTGCGATTTCACGCGCAGACCGCCGGGTCCTCGCTCACGGCGCAACAACCGGAAAACAATCTCGTGCGCGTGGCGCTTCAATCACTGGGCGCGGTGCTGGGCGGCTGCCAATCGCTGCACGCAAACGCGCTCGACGAAGCGCTGGCGCTGCCGACCGAGCAGGCGGCGCTGCTCGCGCTGCGCACGCAGCAGATCATCGCGAACGAAACGGGAGTTGTGAACACGGTTGATCCTGTCGCCGGCTCCTACGCGATCGAAAAACTGACGAATGAAATCGAAGCGGGCGCGCAGGATTACATTTCGAAAATTGACGCGATGGGCGGAATGCTCCGCGCGATCGAAACGGGATTCGTCCAGCAGGAAATCCAAATGGCGGCGTACGAATACCAATTGGCGGTGGACGGCGGCGAACAAGTGGTCGTCGGCGTGAATCGCTTTCAGGCGGACGAGGAGCGGCCGATTCCCATTCTGCGAATCGATCCGGAAATCGAGCGCACGCAGGTGGCACGGCTGAATGCGTTGCGCGCAAAACGCGATGCAACGAAATCGCGACCCGCGCTTGAAGAAGTGGAACGCCGCGCGCGCGGGAAAGAGAATCTGATGCCCGCGATCCTGGCGGCGGTGGAGTCGTACGCAACGGTAGGAGAGATTTCGGACGCGCTGCGTCGCGCCTTCGGCGAATACCAGGAATCGGTCGTGATATGAACCGTGGCGAGGGAATGCTTGCAAGGTCGAAACAGTTCTGTCGCTTGACACTCAAAAAGCCGCCGTGCTAGCGTTTCCATCGTTCAAGTTCGAACTCGTAGATTTGACACGTTCCCGCGGCCGCTGCGTCGGCGCAGCCCAAACTAAGAAGAGAGGTTCTAATGGCCAAGAAAAAGTCGAGCAAGAAAGTCGCCAAGGGAAAGAAGCTCCCTTCGGTAAAGAATACGACACTGTGGGGCAAACACATCACGGTTGGCGGCTGAGGGCAAGCCTTACTCGGTTCGGCGTGCATCTCATCCGTTCAGCCGGTGAAGCGGATTGTCCGCACCGCGGTAGCTGATAGCGCCACGAATCCTGGTAAGCGACGCGTCCGATAGAGTTTTGCCTTTCGATCGAGCTCATCACCCATTGAATTTCTCAACTTTCGTTGATTTATTCAGCGTCGTTGCGAGCATGGCTGGATGGGGCGAGGTAATCCGGCCATTGCATCCTGCACATTCCAAAGGAGATGAGTCGCGACTCGTCGCTACTGGACATTGGCTTCCGATTTGCTTATAAGGATGTGCGCGCCCACAGGGGCAATCCAAAGCAAGGAGAAAACATGGCACCGAACAGGAGCAAGAAATCAAAGAAGTCCCTGAGCAAAGGGAAGAGACTCCCGTCTGTCAAGACGCTTTCAAAAGCGCGGGGACCCTACATGACGTACACAATGGACACAATCATAATCTCGGGATGAGCAACGTATGGCTACCAAGCCCGCGCGATTGGGTTAATGTCGTGCGTGCGGATTACGTTGAAGCTTTTATCCTCGAGGATAGAGCTGCTGCTTGAGATGAACCAATAAGGTGTTGCGTCGGCGTCTAACTGATCGTCCGGGTCTGCATTTCAGATATCCGGTAGTGATTTTCGGCAACGCCCTGGGCGATCATCTCATGGCGCTTCCTGCCCTTCGAGCTTTGGTTTCTCTTTTTCCGGCTCGTATTTCTCTGATATGTATGCCGGGCTTCCGTCGAAAATTCTTCTCCGATCTCCCGCTGCGTTCGGTATGTGAAGTCGAAATGCGCCCTCGGGTAGGGCAAAGGCGATTCGACGCTGCCGCCGTAGCCAGGAGGATCGGCAAATGTGACCTGTTCCTTTCTCTCAATCCATGGAGGTCGGAATCGCTCGACCGCCTCGTGAAGCTGCTCTCGCCGGAGCTATCCATCGGCCTCTCGCCCGCCTTCCATGTGGCTCTCGCCAACATTCCCAAACAACATGCGGCCGATGGGGCATTTCGAGTTCCTGCTCGCCTGGATCCCTCACTGCGGCTCAGCGACTTCGCATCCCCTCCGCGGTTACCCACTCGCGTGCGCACGCGAATCAGGCAATTTCTGAGAGCAACCGCGCCCGGCAAGCGGATCCTGGCCATACATAATGAGAGCAAACCGGGAAAGACGTGGCCACCGGACCGTTTGAGCAAGTTTGTGACCGCATTTCTCGAGCGCCATCCCGACTTTGTGATTTTCATTCTCGATATGTGGAAGCCGAAAATAGAAACCGGAAAATTCAAAGACCGCGTCATCCACTCTCGCGGCCTGCCGCTGCCGTACGCGTTCGCAGTACTCGGGGAAAGCGATATGTTTCTCGGTGTGGATTCCTGCATGCTTCATGCGGCGGATTTGTTCCGCATTCCGGGCGTCGGGATCTTCGGGCCAACCGACCCGCGCCGATGGGGCTTTCGCTTCGCGAAGCATCACCACATCCGCGATCCGCGCGGGATGAAGTACATAGGGGAATCGCGCGTGCTCAAAGCGCTGGACACGCTCCTTTCTTGAAATGCCTGTCTCCCTGGGTCTAAAGACTCAAGCTACATTAATGTGTTAGGTTTTAGTTCGCTTATGAAGGCACGAGCGCGAGACAAACTCCGAAGCAAGATTGACTGGCCGAGGCGCGTGGTCACGCTTGGCGAAGCGGTGAAATTTATCGACGCCGTGGGATGCTGCATGCTTTTCCCGGTGGATAGGGTTCCGCTTCCGTCGTTGTACTGGGTGGTGACTCGTCGAAGTCCTCACGCAAAACTCGTGTGGGACAAATATTCGGAGATGATATGGAAATGGAAAGATGAGCTGCCCTGCCGGAAGCGCGCCTACTATGCAAAATACTTTCGCGGACGCGGGACATTTATTTCGCTCAAGATGCTGCCACACTTTCTCGCGATGCGCGAGGCGCCGCTTGCGCCGGGAGATCACGAACGGTTCTACGCCGAAGGGAGGATTCGCGGGGACGCGCGCGTGATTTGGGAATCGCTCGAAGAGCACGGCCCGCTGCCGACACTTGAATTGCGGCACGCATGCAAAATGGATACGAAAGCGGGAAACGTCCGCTTCAAGCGCGCCATGCTCGATTTGCAATGCCTGATGGCGGTGGTTCACTTCGGAGCGGAGCAGGAAACCGCGGCGTGGGCCTCGGGACGGTTTGAGCTGACGTGCCGCGCGTTTCCGAACGAAACCGCAGCGGCGCGAAGAATTTCGCCGGACGAGGCGCGCACAATGCTCGCAAAGAAATATCTCGCGTGGTATCCGCATGCGCCGGCGGAGCAGGTGGCGCGGCTTTTCGGGTGGTCGAAGGAAGAGGCGCGCACGGCCGCCGGAACTTCCAGGAGCAAATCTTGATCTTCGAAATCCTGAAACCCAAAGCGAAACTGATTCTCGCGTCAAGCTCGCCGCGGCGCGGACAGATATTGAAGAACGCGAAGATCGATTTCGACGCATACGCGCCGCACGTGGACGAAAGGCGGCATCCCCGCGAATCGGCCCGCGCCTGCGTCCTGCGCATCGCCATGATGAAGGCTCGCGCGGCTGCGGCGCACGCGAAGCAGAAAAAACATCATGCGATCGTGGTGGGCGCGGATACCGTGGTCGTGGCGAAGGGACAAATCCTGGGAAAGCCGTCGGACGTAAAAGACGCGCGTCGGATGCTGCGCATGCTCAGCGGAAAAACACATCAAGTCCTGACCGGGCTTGCGATCCTGAACGCCCCGAACGGCGAAGAGATTCGGCACGTAGAGACGACGCGCGTGCGGTTTGCGCGGCTCTCGCCGAAAGAGATCGATGACTACATTGCGACCGGAGAGCCGTTCGACAAAGCGGGCGCCTACGGAATACAGGGAATCGGCGGGCGATTCGTGACGAGCGTGGACGGATGCTTCTTCAACGTCATGGGGCTCCCGCTGTCGCGTCTCTGTGCGCTTTTGCGCGGGGCCGGCTGGCCGGAACTCAGTTCATAGATCTTCGATAGACAGTTTGACGTCCGCGCCCTTCCAGGCATCCTCGAATTGCCGCTGCGCCCAATTCGCGTCCGCCGTTTTGCCCTGCGCTTTCAGGCTTTGCCAAAGTCCGAAAAGCGAACGGCCGTTTCGCGCGTTTCTCTTGAGGTCTTCACGAAAGACTTTTTCTGCCTCGGCGGCCTGACCGTCGCGCAGGAGAACGCCGCCGAGCGATTCGCGAACGGGGTCGGCCCAGTCCGGCGGCTCGTTGTAAGCGAGGGTGTCCTGCACGGCTACGGCTTTGGCCAGCGATGCGATCGCCGCCTTGCGGTCGCCGCGCGATTCCGCAATCCGCGCATCGAGCACTGAATTCGCGAGATCGAAAACGCTTTTCGAAGAATTGAAGCCGAATGGCTGGTCAGCCGGA
>JBAWGF010000074.1:0-3430 GCA_049592615.1 Candidatus Acidiferrales bacterium | reverse complement strand
GCACACAGCCGGACCGCTCTTTTTTGAGTAGAACAATTTCAAATCAGTGCCGGGATTTGCTAGGCTGGCGGCCACTACCCCAAGCCGTTTGTTTGTAACGAATTTGAAATATATCGGCGGGGCCCTGCGTATCAACCTATGGAGCGACGTAAAACTACCGGAGAGATGAGCGCCGCGGAGTTGGCAGATATCCTGTCCCAGGTCCGAGCGGGCGACTCTGACGCCTGGGGCGACCTCTATCGCCAGTACGCTCCGGCGATGTTCCGATTTTGCCGGAGGGCGCTCCCGACGCGCGAGGATGCGGAAGACGCAACGACGGAGATATTCATGAAGGTTCGGCAAAAACTCGGAACCTACGATTCGACGCGGCCCTTCACCTCGTGGCTTTACAAAGTGGCCAGCAATCACTGCTGGGATTTGCTGCGACGGCGGCGCATTCGTCAAGACCTCGAAACAGGAGATCTCGAAACGCTGCCGCTCGAACATCCCGATCCGGATCAACTCGAACGGTTGCAAGCGGAGCATTCGAACAAGCAGGTTCGCACGGGCCTTGAAAAATTGCCGGACCGCGCGCGGATGGCGTTGGTGCTGCGGTACTACGCGGAGATGAGCTACGACGAGATTGCGGAAACCATGGGCGTACGCCGCGCGTTTGTAGGTGTGTTGTTGTTGCGGGCGCGGCATCAGTTGCGCGATGTTTTGGCGGCGGGCGGCGCCGGTCTGCGCGGGGCCGTGGCGGGAGGGAAGCAATGAACCATTTCGACGAGATGACCGGCCTGCTCTATCTCGAAGGGCAGCTTGATGCCGCGCACGCGCAGGAAATTTCCTCGCACATCTCTTCTTGCGCGGCATGCCGCGGGCTGCTTCACGCGTTGCAAACCGAGGGAGTCTGGTTGCGCCAGGCGCTCGCCGAAGAGGAAGAGTCGGTTCCGGCACGGTTGATGGAAGCGCCCGGACGCGGCGGGGCGCCGTGGGGTTGGATTGCAACGCTCGGGTTCGGCGCGGGCGGCGCGTACACGGTTTGGAACAGCATCATCGAGCCGTGGCAAGCGCAAGCGGCGCAGGCGGGATTCACGCAGGGAAATCTTCTTACGATGCTTTTCTTCAGCGGCGCATTTTGGAAAGGATGGGACACAATGCGAACTCTTACGGAATTTTCGGCCGTGGCCACTCTGGGGGTCATTCTGATCTGGTTGCTGCTCCGGCACTGGCGACACATCATGACGGTCGCTGTCATCATGGGCGCGTTTCTTTGTGCTCTCGCGCTGCCACCGTCCGCCGCCGCCGGAGAAACGGTGCACGGCAAGCCAAATTACACGCTGGAGGCCGGGCAGGAGGTGAAGACGGATTTGTTTGTGGGCGCCGAAAGCGTCCGGATTGATGGCGATATCGACGGCGATCTGATCGTTGCATCGCATAGGACTGTGGTGAATGGCCACGTGAAAGGAGACGTTATCTTCTTCGGCCAGGAACTCATGGTGAACGGCGTGGTGGACGGCAACCTGCGTATTTGGGGTGAAAGGCTTGCGATCAATGGGACCGTTGGAAGAAATGTGATGTCGTGGACGGGAGACTTGGATCTGGACGAAAAGGGGAAGGTCGGCGGCTCGATGACGATGGGTGCAGGCAACGTCAATCTGAATGGCCAGGTTGGAGGGGACATTCTGGCCTTCACGAATGAGATAGAGGTCAACGGCTCGTTGGGGCGCGACGCCCGGGTACGCGCCGGGCATCTGACAATCGGTCCCCATGCCGAGATCAAGGGGCGAACGAAATATGATGGGCGGAACGAAGCGGAAGTTTCTCCCAGCGCGAAGTTAGGGAGCCCGATTCAATTCTCCTTGGTCAAGAGAGGCCCCGACTATAAGGAACCACGCTTTTACTGGCATCGCACGCTTTTCTGGGGCGCGAGCTTTCTTTTCGGAATTGTGGTGCTTCTGCTGGCCCCCGGATTCTTCTTCGATGCGAGCCATGCGTGCAACAAGTTCGGACCCGCAACCGGCTTCGGGATTTTGTTCTTGATCGCGACCCCGATTGCCGCGATTCTCGCCTGCTTTACGATTGTTGGAATCGGCGTAGCGATTGCGACGCTCCTGGTCTATCTGATTGTGTTGTACGCCGCACAGGTCTTCGTCGGCTCGTGGCTCGGCGAGAAGCTGCTGGGCCCAAGCGAAGGGACTGGCGCGGCAATCGGAAGGCTGGCTCTGGGGCTGGCGATTCTACGCGTCCTGCGCATGCTGCCTTACGCGGGCGCGTTCGTGACGTCGGTCGTCCTCGTGTGGGGAATCGGCGCGGTTGCGCTCGCGATTTACAAGAACCTGCGGCCGGTTACGGCACCTGCCTGACGAAGGCGAGATCTAGATGACAGCGAGTTTTTTGCCGACGCGGCCGATGATTTCAGCCGCGCGTTCGAGATCGGCTCGCTTGTGCGCCGCCGTGACGATCGTGCGCAGACGAGCTTTGCCCTCGGCGACAACCGGGTAGCCAATCGCGCCGGCAAAAACACCTTCCGCGAAAAGTTCGCGCGAAAATTCGTGCGCCTTCCCGGCATCGCCCACCATGATGGGAGTGATGGGCGTTTCGCTCTTGCCCGTATTAAACCCGAGCTTCCTCAGTTTGCGCTTGAAGAATTTCGTATTCGCCCAGAGTTTTTTGATGACTTTTTCGCCTGCCTCGGAATCGAGCAGCTCGAAGGCCGCCTGGCACGTCGCGACCACCGAAGGGGGATGCGACGTGGAAAAAAGGAATGGACGCCCGCGATGGTAAAGAAATTCGATCAAATCGCGCGAGCCGCAGACGTAACCGCCGATCGAGCCGACCGCCTTGCTGAGCGTGCCAACCTGAATGTCCACTCGGCCGTGGCAATTGTGATGGTCGATCGTGCCGCGCCCGCGGCTGCCAAGAATGCCGGAGGAGTGCGCGTCGTCCACCATCATGATGCAGTTGAATCTCTCGGCGAGTTCGCAGAGGGCCGGGAGATCGGCGATGTCTCCATCCATCGAAAACACGCCATCGGTAACAAGAAGCTTTTTGCCGGTCCAGTTTTCCGTTTCTTTCAGGACGCGTTCACAATCGGCGGTGTCTTTGTGTCTAAACACTTTGATGGTCGCCTTCGATAGACGGCAGCCGTCGATGATCGAAGCGTGATTGAGTTCGTCCGAGATGATCAGGTCGTCCTTGCCAAGAATGGCGGAAACGGTCCCCGAATTCGCGGTGAATCCGGACTGAAAAACAACGCACGCCTCCACTTTCTTGAACCGCGCGATCTGTTCCTCGAGATCCATGTGCATTTTCATTGTTCCGGCAATGGCGCGGACCGCGCCGGAGCCGACGCCGAATTTCCGTGTCGCGTCGATTGCGGCGCGGCGCAATTTCGGATGCGTCGTCAGGCCGAGATAATTATTCGAGCTAAGATTGATGACTTCCTTGC
>JBAWGF010000073.1:0-2680 GCA_049592615.1 Candidatus Acidiferrales bacterium | reverse complement strand
CTCTGGATCAGCTCGACTTCACGAGGGTCTTCTGGCCGTCCATGAAACAGGTTGTTTCGAGTACTCATTTCTTATCCTCGGATTGCTGCATTGATTCTACACGCAACCGACCAGCTATTTCACTTGCAACATCGACCAGCGGTCGGCATCGCGAGAGCATCGTCTGTATCTGGTCCCCGGTCAATTCCCCCTCATGGCCTCCCAGCGGCAAAGAGTCGATGAACGCCTGAACGTTTGTCGCAGCCACGTCCAACCTGTCTTTCTCTAGTGACTGTAGGAGCCGATTGTGCGCTCCTCGGACCTGACCAAGTGAGGGCCCTATTTTGTCAGCCAATCCTGGCACCAAAGCCCACTCGCTTCCTCTTATCTTGCCCATGATTCCCACAGCTTTTATTGCTAGTTCATCGAAATCCTGTGCGGCCATGTAATGCATGAACTTTTTTTCAATTTGTTTCTCGGCCTCGCGTGCGGTCCTCATGGCCTGACCCCCTCCAGTTGTACCAGCTGATATGAGAGTCTAACGGCCCGAGAGGGCGGGAGGACTCGATGAAAAGGAAGCGACACACGCCGCAGGAGATCATCGTGAAGCTGCGCGAGGCGGAAGTAGACCTCAACCAGGGCGCGACGATCGAAGCGGTATGCCGGAAGCTGGAGGTCAGCGAGCAGACGTTTCATCGCTGGCGGCATCTCTATGGCGGGATGAAGGGGCCAGAGATGGCGCGGATGAAAGAGATGGAAAAAGAAAATGCGCGGTTGAAGAAGATCGTGGCGCAGCAGGCCTTGGACATCGACGCGCTGAAGGACCTTGGCCGAAAAAACTGGTAAGCCCGGCGGGCAAGCGACGGGCGGTGGAGCATTTGCGGGAAGAGTGGCGCTACGCGGAACGCAACGCTTGCCGGTTGGTGAAGCAGCCCCGCGCGACGCAGCGATACAAAGCACGCGTGGACTACGAAGAGCGGCGCATCCGCCAGCGGTTGCACGAGCTGGCCGAGAAGCATCCGGGCTCCGGCTACCGGCGGATGACCCGGCTGTTGCGAAGAGCAGGGATGAAGATCAACAAGAAGCGGGTACAGCGGCTATGGCGGGAAGAAGGGCTGCGGAACCCGCCCAGGAAGCGGCGAAAGCGGGCACGGGGCCACAGCGAGAACAGTTGTGCGATGAAGAAAGCGGAGTACAAGAATCACGTGTGGTGCTGGGATTTCACGATGGACGAGACTTCGGAGGGCAGAAGGCTGAAGTGGTTTTCGGTGCTGGACGAATTCACGCGGGAGTGTCTGGCGCTGGAAGTGGAGCGGAGGATGACGGCGCGAGACGTGGTGCGGATTCTCGCGTGGCTGGAAGCAAGACGCGGAGCGCCGGGAGCGATTCGTTCCGACAACGGGCCGGAGTTCATCGCGCGAGCGGTGGGGGGATGGTTGGCGGCGCGGAAAGTCGGGCCGTTGTATATTGCCCCGGGCAGTCCGTGGGAGAACGGATACAGCGAATCGTTCAACAGCCGGATGAAGGCGGAGTTTGCGGACCGGGAGCTGTTCGGCTCGCTGATGGAGGCGAAGGTTTTGGGAGCGGAATACCAGCGGTACTGGAATCAGGAGCGGCTGCACAGCGGGATCGGATACAAGACGCCGGCCGAATTCGCCGTCGAACTTGGGCCGGACTCCGCTACGCTCCGTCCGCCCCAAGTTCGATCACAACACCAACCGACTCTCATAAGCACTGGTACATAAAACGGGGTCAGATCACACGCTCTGAAATCGCTAGTCTCTATTTAGATGATCTAACTACCAAGGACCCAGAAATCATTGACAACGATATTCGTAAAGCGTTCGCGAGCAACAGTCGCGTAATTGGCGAGTGGTCATTCCGACGCAAGGACGGTGGAATGGAGGACATCGAGGTCAGCATAAACGAAGTTTATTACGGCGGGGGCTTGGTCGTCCGTCTTAGCTGTCGTGACATAAGTGAACGGAGACAGCTGGAGGAACAGTTGCGCCACTCTTCAAAGATGGAAGCCCTTGGCCGCTTCGCTGGAGGGATCGCGCACGACTTTAACAATCTGCTCGTCGGCATCCTCGGCTATAGCACGGTCCTCGAAGGCAAACTGCAACCGTATCCGACACTCTCAAAATTAAGTCATGAAATCACTAGTGTAGCATTACGAGCACGAGACTTAACTTCACAATTACTTTCGATCAGTCGACGCCAAGTACTACCGGCAGAACCTTTGGACATGAACGTTGTGGTCAAGGGCGCAGAAGGCCTTTTGCAGCGGATCTTAGGAGAGGATATAGAACTCCATAGCGAGTTGAATCCCATTACGGCTCGTGTTCGAGCTAATCCGGGACAGATAGAGCAGATCATAATGAATCTAGCCGCAAACTCCCGCGACGCAATGCCCAAGGGCGGAAACCTCATAATTAAGACTGACGAAATTCAAGTAGACGAAGCCTTGGCTTTTCGGAAACCAGGGCTGATCCCAGGAAAATACGTCCTCTTGTCGATCAAGGACACGGGGCTTGGTATGGATTCGATCACACTCTCCCATTTGTTCGAGCCTTTTTACACGACAAAGGATGCCGGAGTCGGAACTGGCCTAGGTTTATCTACAGTGTATGGGGCTGTCAAGCAAATCGGCGGGTTCATTGAAGTGGAAAGCCAGGTGAATGTTGGAACGACCTTTGAC
>JBAWGF010000072.1:0-42418 GCA_049592615.1 Candidatus Acidiferrales bacterium | reverse complement strand
CCGGAGGACGATTCGTTTGCCAAAGGACAGCGGAAGAAACTGGAAAGGCTTCTCGAAGGGTTCGCGAATCTATTTCCGACCGCGGGCGGAAACCAGACCAACGATGTTCGTCTGCTTGTGAGGGCGGGCTACCACCGTCCCGAAGCGGTTCGGCTTTTGCGCGGCGCGAAAATTTTCCTGCCGGTATTGCTCATCGCCGCGCTGGGTCTGAGTGGCTTGTACAAAGTGAATCCGATTTTCATTTTTCTGCTTGCGGGAGTGGGCGGCTATCTTGCGCCAGACTTCTGGCTCACGCGGCGCGTAAAGGGGCGCCAGCGGAAAATCGTGAGAGGCATGCCGGACGCGCTGGATCTTCTGGTGGTGTGCGTCGAGGCGGGTATGGGTCTCGATCAGGCGGTCTTTCGCGTTTCAAAAGAGCTCGCGTTCGTTCATCCAGAATTGAGCGACGAGCTTCAGCTCGTCACGCTCGAGATGCGCCTCGGAAAGAACCGCACGGAATCGCTGCGCGACCTTGCAGACCGAACCGGCGTCGAAGACATCCGCTCGCTCGTGGCCATGCTGATTCAAACGGACCGCTTCGGCACTGACGTTGCGCAGTCCTTGCGCGTGCAGTCACAAACGCTGCGAACGCAGCGGCGGCAACGCGCCGAGGAAAATGCGGCAAGAACGACGATTAAGATGATTCCGCCGCTCGTGTTCTTTATTTTTCCGGCGCTTTTTGCAGTCCTGCTCGGGCCCGCGGTGATCAGTCTCGTGCGGGAGTTCGGCAAATCCATGGGGAATTAGCAGGACAGTGCGATCAAAGGAAGGGAAGGAGGAAGTGATGGATACGATTACGATGATTCGGTTTGCCGCGGGGCTCGTAGCGGTGCTCGTGATCGGCGTCATAGTCTGGCGCCGCAAGAATCAGGCCTCGCACTAGCGCCGGCAACCGGGGAGGGATCCTCGGACGGCCTCCCGGGCCGGAACCGTTCGATGATGCCGACAATCGGGATGGATCAAGTGATGATCTTCAACGCGACGCGCCAGCGCTTTCTTTCGACGCGCGCCGGCGTCGCAGACACCTTCCTGACGCGACTGATTGGTCTGCTGGAGAAACGCCCTGCCTGGGTCCACACCAGCGAGGGGCTCTGGATCGTCCCATCCTCGGGCGTGCACACATTCGGGATGCGTTTCCCCATTGACGTCGTGTTTGTGGATCGGCGCTACGGCGTAGTCGCGCAGCAGCAAAGCCTTGCCACCTGGCGGATTTCCAGGATTTGTCTCGCTGCCGCGAGCGTCGTCGAGTTGCCGCCCGGAACTCTTGCGAGGACCGGGACTCAAGTCGGTGACCAGCTCGAGTTCTCACCGTTTCGCGAAGACAAAAGGGAACCGGAATCGGGCGCGGATCAATTGGCGGCGGGGGCGAGACGACGATCGAGTGTGATTGCAGCGAAGTAAGCGCAACGCGAGAGCTCGCGGTCAATCCACCGGCGGGATGATTGAGATAGTGGGGAAACGAACCTGCCCGCAAAATTCATGACGTGGTAGTACACCGATACCGCGGCAATTTCGGTTACGTCGTCGCCGGGGTCCGGAGCCACTCGCAAGAGCTGCATCAGCCGGACAAATTCATTCGGCGGGACGACATTTCCCGCAAGTCCGGCCACATCGCGCGTCCGCTGAGTCATTTCTACCTTTTCATAGGTCAGCAGCAGCGTCCGGCAATATGCGACGAAGAATTGCCCGAGTGCACCTAGAGTGAAAACCAATATGAGAATAGAAATCATTCAAAGCTCCTAATGCTCTTGCGAAGGATGGGGGATTGATGTTCCCCATCTCCTCTCTCGAAAGCGCATCCACAGGAGATAAGCGCCGGTGTTTTCCCAGATATCGCGAGTTGAAAGCCCGAGCGCCTTGCCCTGCATAGTGCAATCAGGTGGCCGAATAACTCGTCCGTCAGGCTATTTGGGCGGGTCCGGCTGCACGGCAAAGGATTAGAGGGACTTAATAAGCGGCGTATAGGAATCGTTGCGATGAAATCTGCTCAGGAAATGGCATGCGGGTGTTTCACACTGGAACAAATTGCTCCGTCATGGTGCTTCGCGAGTGGGCGATACAATGGTTTCTTGCCGAAGCAGGGGAAATGGCTGCAGTTCTCACTGGCTCGAAGAGCGGTCGAGATAAAGCCGGTGAAGGTCTTTCACAGTCATAGGACCCTTGCGGATGCGCTGAGCCAGCGGCTCGCCATCTGCTCCGGGGGCGCTCGAAATAATCCAGATCGTATCGCCGGCGCGAAGGTCGGCGAGTTTGATCGCTTTTCCTTTTTCGTCCACGTACTGAGTCTTGTCGTCCACCTTCACGAGCAGAGTTACCTCGGTAGGCCGCTTCACAAGAACTTGCGATTTGCGCAAGTCAACTGAGGACACAAGGAAGAACTCTTCGCCCCCTGACGCTTTCTTCACCTGGGCCGGGGCGCCGGCGGCGAGTGACAATCCAGCGAGGAGAATAACAGCGAGAACTGCAAACTGAATCTGCTTACTCATATCGCAGGGCCTCGATAGGATCGAGCCGCGCTGCTTTTCGCGCGGGATAGTAACCAAAGAATATTCCGACGGTTGCGGAAAAGAACGCGGCGACAGCGACGGAGATTGGAGAAACGGACGTAGGCCAGCGCAGCATGTTGGAGACGGCCACCGAGGCGACGATGCCGAGAGCGATTCCGATCAATCCGCCGAGCGAGCTCAGCACCAGCGCCTCACTTAAAAACTGGCGTTGCACGTCATCTTCGGTGGCGCCGACGGCCATGCGCAGACCGATCTCGCGCGTGCGTTCCGTTACCGAAACCAGCATGATATTCATGATTCCGATACCGCCGACCAGGAGTGAAACCGACGCGATGCTGGCGAGCAGGAGCGTCAAAATTCTGGACGTCCCTTCGGCCGCCTGCGCCAGTTCCACAGGGCTGCGAATTATGAAGTCACTGTCCTCGCTCGGGCGCAGGTGGTGACGCTGGCGCAGCAAGCCTTCAATCTGCTTTTGCGCGAGGACAATTGAATCCTGCGATGTGGCTGAAACCATGATCCAGTTCAACCAATCGATTCCCGAAATCTTCTTTTGCACCGTCGTGAATGGAATTACCAGCGTGTCATCCTGATCTTGTCCGAATGTGGACTGGCCCTTGGCTGAGAGCTCTCCAACAATGCGGAAGGGAATGTTCTGGACGCGAATCACCTGTCCCACCGGATCCTGATCACCGAAGAGCTGTTGGGCGACGGTTCGGCCAATCAGGCAGATGTTGGAGGCTACATCGATATCCCGCTGCGAGAAATTGCTTCCGCGATCAATCGGCCAGCGTCGAATTTGAAGATAATCCGGACCAACGCCGTTGACTCGCGTGTACCAGTTCTGGTTTCCGCTTACGACCTGCACCGCCGAACCTACTCCGGGAGAAACCAATGCAACCGTCGAAATGTGTTGTTGAATCGCTTGCGCGTCAAGGACGGTGAGAGTCTTCGTGGCCTGCGATCCCATGCGGACGCCGTTCGAGGTAACGCTGCCTGCCTGAATGAAAACAATATTGTCTCCGAGGTTTTGAATTTGCTCTTGCACTTGTTGCCCGGCGCCCTGCCCGATCGCGACCGTGCAGATGACAGCACCGACACCGATGATGATTCCGAGCATCGTGAGAATCGTGCGCATCTTGTTGCGGGCAAGCGCGCGCAGTGCGATTCGAATTACTTCTCTCAAGGTCATCCGCGGGTTACCTCCGAGGCCCGCCGGCGGGCCCTCCGCCAAGAGTGGGCGGGCGCTGAGAGCTGCTGGACCCGGTTCCCGTCGATTGCTGTCCGGTGATCAATACGTCGTGCTCATGCAAATCGCCTGCAAGGAGCTGCGTATTGTTGAAATCCGTAATCCCGCACTGCACGGCGATCGGAATCGGCTTCTTATCCGGACCGAGCTTCCAAACGACCTGCCAGCCGCCGAGATGCGTGGTGGAGGCTTCACGCGAAATCTTGTACTCCGCGTAGAGATCCTGAAGTTGTTTGCGCGGAAGCTCGGGAGTGTACGTGAGGGCGGCGTTTGGAATCTCGACCGTATCTTTGGCCTGGCCGGTGGGAATCGTCACGTAAGCCGTTTCGCCGGGGAGAAGTTTTTCATCCGGATTGTCGAAGCCGATGATGGTGTCGTAGGTCACCACGTTTTGCACCGTGTAGGCGTTCAAGCGCACGGCGCTGACAGTGCCGTGAAATTGCTCCGTGGGGAACGCGTCCACTTGAAACGTGACGGTGGCTCCCACTTTGATGCTGCCCGTATCGGACTCGTCGGTCTTTGCGTAAACCAGCATGCGCGTCAAATCCTGGGCAATTGTGAAGACGTTCGGCGCTTGCAGGGATGCGGCCACTGATTGCCCCACGTCGATGCTCCGCGCGACAACGATACCGTCGAGCGGTGAAAGAATTGTAGTGTAACGCACGTTCGTTTCGGCCATCTTGAGCGAACCTTCCATCGCCGTCACCTGCGCGCCCGCCTGCTGCAACTGAGCCTTTGCCTGCGCGAGGGCAGCCTGCGCCGATTGAACGTCTGCTTGCGACTGGCCCAAAGTGGATTGCGTTAAGTCATTCGCATCCGTCGAAATTACGCCAGCTTTGAAAAGATCCGCCGACCGCCTGGCTGTGGCGATCTGATAGTTGAGATTCGCCTGCGCTTTTGCGAGGTTTGCCTGGTCCACGCCAACCGTGGCCTGCAGAGTCACAAGGTTGTCACGCGCATTCTGGAGGTTGCCGCGTGCCGTGATCGCTTGCGCCTCGTAAATCGAGGGATCGAGTTGCGCCAGGACCTGCCCGTTATGAACGCGCGTGTTGAAATCCGCGAAAATGTACTGCACGGTTCCAGAGACGTAGGAGCCGACCGGGACTGTGGTCAGTGGATTGATCGTACCTGTAGCCTGGACGGCTGAGCTAATGTTGCCCCGGCCAACGACCGCCGTAACGTATTTCGGTTCCTTCGACCGGCCTTTGAAATACCATCCGCCGGCGATCAGGACAACGAGACACAGCCCGCCGATGATGCAAACCTTTTTGTGCTGGTGGTAGAAATCTCGTAGCGACATGGAAAAGTTATTTTGCGGGAATGATGCCGGGCCAGTCGCAAGAAACGTCGCCTGGGGCTTTCCCCCTCCATCTATACGGACGCGCTCGCGCCCGGCATGGTTACTTCCGAGAAGCGGCGACCATTCTACCAGCGTTGGAGCGTTTCGGGGGTTCGTCGTGCGCAAGGGTCCGTGTTAGAGTTGCCGGCTCGGGGATTTAGCACCAGGGCGAGGAAACAGTGGGAGGCGAAGTGGCGTATCGGGACCTGCGCGATTTTCTGAAGGCACTCGAGAAAGAAGGAGAACTGCGCCGAATTTCGACGGAAGTGGATCCGGTGCTTGAGATCACGGAGATCACAGACCGAACCGTGAAGGCCGGTGGCCCGGCGCTGTTTTTCGAGCGGCCAAAAGGCTCGGGCATCCCCGTGGTGACGAACCTGCTGGGAACCGAGCGGCGAATGAATCTCGCCTTGGAAGTGGGCTCACTCGAAGAGGTCGCCGCCCGCGTGCATTCTTATATTGATATGCAGTCCCCGCAGGGATTCCTTGAAAAGGTGAAGATGCTGCCAAAGCTGGCGGAGCTTGGGTCGTTCTTTCCGAAGACGGTGCGCAGCGGGACTTGCCAGGACGTGGTGCGGAACGACAATTTCTCGCTCGCGCATTTGCCGATCCTGAAATGCTGGCCGCAGGACGGCGGACGGTACATCACGTGGCCAATGGTGATCACGAAAAATCCGGAGACGGGCAAGCGCAACGTCGGTTGCTATCGAATGCAGGTGTTCGATGAGCGCACGACGGGGATGCACTGGCAGACGCAAAAACACGGCGCCGAGCATTTCCGAACTGCGCGAGCGAAAAACAGGGAAGGGAAGCTGGAAGTGGCGGTGGCGATTGGGGCTGATCCGGCGACGGCGCTCGCGGGGATCCTTCCGGTGCCGCCGGATATGGACGAGTTTCTTTTTTCCGGATTCTTGCGCCGCGAAGCGGTCGAGATGGTGCCTTGCAAGACGGTGCAGCTTGAAGTTCCAGCGAATGCAGAAATCGTGCTCGAGGGATACGTCGAGCTGGGCGAAATGCGGACAGAGGGTCCTTTCGGGGATCACACTGGCTTTTATTCGCTCGAAGGGGAGTACCCGGTATTTCATATCCAGTGCATGACGCACCGAAACGATCCAGTCTACTTGACGACGATCGTCGGCCCTCCTCCGCAGGAGGACTATTTCATGGGCCACGCCATCGAAAGAGTTTTCATGCCAGTGATGAAGATGCAGCATCCGGAAATCGTGGACGTGGCAATGCCAGCCGAGGGAATTTTTCAGAATCTGATGATCGTGTCGATTCGCAAAAGCTATCCGGGCCACGCTCGCAAAGTAATGAACGCGATTTGGTCTCTTGGGCAAGCAATGTTCACGAAGGTGATTGTCGTCGTAGATCACGACGTAAACGTTCAGGACTCGCGCGAAGTGGTCTGGAAGGCGCTGTGCGCCATCGATCCAGAGCGGGATATTCAATTTGTACTCGGTCCGGTGGATACGCTTGACCACGCCGCGCGCCGGCAGGACTTCGGCTCGAAGATGGGAATTGACGCTACGCGAAAGTGGCCGGAGGAAGGATTTTTGGGGCGCTGGCCGGACGAAATCAAGATGGATGGGGCCACGAAGAAGCGCGTGGACGAAATTTGGCACCATCTAAAGCTCGATCGCACGAACAAAAAGTAAAGCTGCAACGCGTCGAGACGGCCTGAACCGTTGTGGACCAGCAGGTCGATTGGCACTGCCTCGAAAGACCCTACCTGTACTTTCACCTGTACTTTTGCCCTACCTGTCCTTAGGGACTGGGTTTTAACCAACAGCACACACTTGAAACACCTTGCTTGACAGTCTGAGTTGCGGATGCAATAAACGGTGAAAGGGGAGCGTACCGGGCGTAGTAGTACCACCGAGCTCCACGAGCAAGATGCCTCAACGGGGTTTGAGGCGAACGAAGCAGCAAAGGGCATTCGGGGCTTTCGGGGAAATCAGCCAGGAAAAGATTTGAAGCCGGGTCCGTCCTGCGAAGTAGGACGGCGTGAGGAGTGAGGGGCCGCGCGATGTTCAATCTGGGGAAAGCAAAATCGTTAATCGGCTTGGATATCGGCTCGAGCTCAGTCAAGGCAGTTGAGCTTAAGAAAACCAAAACAGGATACGAGCTGGTGAGTCATGGGCTGGAAGCGCTGGCCCAGGACACAGTCGTGGACGGCGCAATCATGGACGCTCCGTCCGTCGCCGAGAAAATAATCTCGATCTTCGATGCCGAGAAAATCAAGTCGAAGGACGTGGCCACGTCAGTTTCCGGCCACTCGGTGATCGTAAAGCGGGTCAGCATGCCGCTGATGACGGAAGAGGAGCTCTTCGATCGAATTCAAGCGGAAGCGAGCCAGCACATTCCCTTTGACATTGCCGACGTCAACCTGAGCCATCAGCTTCTGGAAGCAACGGAAAACCAGATGGACGTTCTGCTTGTGGCCGTCAAGAAAGACAAAATTCTGAATCACACAAACGTGCTGGCACAGGCGGGCAAGACGCCGGTCGTCGTGGACATCGACGCATTTGCTCTGCAGAACTGCTTCGAGGTGAACTACGAACCCGACCCCTCACAGGTGGTGGCGCTGCTGAACGTGGGCGCGAGCGTTATGAACATCAATATCGTGCGGGGTTGGACGCCGCTCTTTACGCGCGACGTTTCGGTGGGCGGCAATCAGTACACCGACGCGCTGCAGAAGGAACTCGACCTCAGCTTCGAAGACGCGGAAAAGCTCAAGATGGGCGGAACTCTTGCTGGAGTGAGCGAAGAGCAGCGAACCGCGATCCTGCGCTCGGTATCCGACATCCTGATCCTCGAAATCCAGAAGACGTTCGACTTTTTCCGTGCCACCGCGAGCGGCGAAAACATTCGCCGGATTTACGTTGCGGGCGGCACGGCACGAGTTCCCGGCTTGCTCGACCTGCTGAAGGAAGAGTTTGCAATGCCGGTGGAAGAGCTGTACCCGTTCAGGAAGATCGCAATGAACCCCGGGCGTCACGACGAAAGTCAGCTTCGCGAGTTGGCGCCGCGTCTGGCCATCGCCGTGGGCCTGGCGCTGAGGAGCTTTGACACGCCATGATCCGGATCAACTTACTGGGCCAGGCCCGTCCCAAGGCCGCCAAGAAGGCCGTTCCGCTGGAAGCGACGGTCCAGATTCTGTTTCTGGCCGTAGCGATCGGTCTCGCGGGGGTGGTTCTAGGGATCACATATTTCCAACAAAAGAAACAGCTGGAAGCGGTCAACAGCAAGATCTCGTCGTTGAATGCTGAAAAGGCCAGCTTGCAGCAAATCAAGAACGACGTGGATCAGTTCGAGAGCCAGAAGGCGGTCCTGCAGCAGCGAATCACCGTGATTGAAACGCTGCAGCGGAACCGGACCGGCGGCCAGGATCTACTCCAGATGGTGGCAAATACGGTCGTGCGCGTCGATTCGCTCTGGCTCACAAGCCTGGAGCGGAAGGGCGATGCGCTCAATATCGAAGGCGAGGCCGGATCCATCAATGCAGTGGCGAATTTCATTACGCAGCTCAAGCGCTCCGGTTATTTCGGGAAGGTGGAAATCAAGGAAGCCAAGGAGACGGACCTGGTGAAGTCGGTCCAGACGTTCGGCTTCTCGATGACAGCCGCCGTGAACCAGTCATCCTCACCGGAGGCGCCACCCCAAGCGCAACCCGCCGGGGCTAAGCCGGCCCAGCCGCAGCCTGCGGTCAAGGGGAGGAGCTAGTCATGGCGACCGCATTCAGAGATTGGCCCTGGCCGGTACAGGCGCTGTTGTATGTGGGTCTGGCAGTCGTGCTCGTCCTAGCCGGCTTCTACGTTCCGATGTCGCCAGTACGAACGGTTCGCGCGCAACTGGAAGAAGCACAAGCGCGCGAAAAGCCACTCGAAAACGAAGTGGCGGGCCTCCGGGTGTACAAGCAGCGGAGAGCGGAACTTCAGTCTGAGATGGACGCTTTGCAGAAGCAGCTTGCAACATTGCAGACGATCGTTCCCGAAGACAAGCAAGTCGATCAGTTCATCATCATGGTTCAGAGTGCGGCGTTGAGCTCGGGCGTTTCAATCCGGCGAATTACGGCGAAGCCGGTCGCGACCAAGCCGTATTACTTCGAGTTACCGTTCGAGATCGAGGCTGACGGGCCGTATTTTTCGGTCCTGGATTTCTTCTCGAAAATGGGGCGTCTCTCCCGAATCATCAACGTGGGCGACATCAAGCTGACGGGGCTTTCGGGTAATACCGGAGCGTCCCGGTTCCACCTAACCCCCGGTGCATCTGTGACCGGGACCATGATGATCACGACATTCTTTACGAAAGCGGCAGACCAGCCGGCAGTTCCGGTCCCGGCTGCCGCGCCGGCAAAGCGACGGTAGGGCAATGACGATGAGACTAGCAAAGGTAACCGCAAAATTGTTGGCACTCCTGGCTGTGTCATTCTGCCTCGTTGCCGGTACGTGGGCACAAGGCCAACCGGCGGCAAAGCCACAGGCGAAGTCGAAGGCCAAGACAGCGACAAAGCCTGCGCCGGCGGGGGCACCAAAGCACGCCGCCAAGGCGCCGGCGAAATCCGCAGCGAAGCCGGCGGAGAAACCTGCAGAGCCAGCGGCCGATGTGGCGAAGACGGAAGCGATTGTCAACAAGCGCGACCCCTTCGTTCCGCTGGTCAACACGAAGAAAGAGGGCGGCACGGAACACCTGCCGCCGGGAAAAGCGGGCCTGGTGATTGCATCGGTGCGCGTGGACGGGACGGTGCGGGCGCCAAGCGGGATGATCGCTGTGGTCACGAACCCGGAGTCGCGCGTGTATTTCATCCGTGAGGGAGACCGTCTATACGACGGGCAGGTCGAAAAGATTGGTTTAGACGGGGTCACATTTCGAGAAAACTCTAAAGATGCCTTCGGGAAGCCGGTTGAGCGGTCGGTGACGAAGAGAATCTACCCGAGCGCAGGAGAGCAGCAATGAGGATCATGTGGCGGGCGTGGGGGCTGGCTGCACTGTTAGCAGTGAGCCTGATTTTGACAAATGGAGCGCTGCTGGCGAGCGATGCGCCGGTGGTGCACGTGAAGGCGGTGGTGAAGGACGGGGGCGTGCGCCTAGAAGCGCAGGCGAACGCGCCGTTCGAATACACCACTTATCGCCCCAGCGAGAGCCTCTATGTGCTCGACCTGAGCGGAGTGGCTTCAGCAGACCCGGCGGGCGCGCGCGTCGTCGCCTCCGATCTGATTAAGAGCTATCGCGTGTTGACATACGCCGCGGGGCAGAAGCCTGTCGTCCGCCTCGAAATACTTTTAAGCCAGGGCGTGGAGCCGCGTCTCGAACGGAAGGATTCGCAGGAACTGACGCTCATGGTCTCGCGGTCCTCGGGCACCGGTACTACGGACAAGTCCGCCAAGTCAACTCAACCGCCCGCGTATAAAACCGTTGCGGCGAAGTCTCCGGCTGCGAAAACTCCCGGAACCACGTTCGAAGCCATCCAACAGGTCAATCTGTCTCAAAAGGGTGAACAGACCGAAGTCAACGTCGTCGGGTCAGGAAAACTCAATTATCACGTGAGCCGGCTGCAGAATCCGGACCGCATCGTTCTGGATTTTGCGGGCTCGCACCTGAAGACTTCGACGAAGCACATTGCCAGCAACCTGAATCCGGTTCGTGAGATTCGTCTCGCGCAGTTCACTCCGGAAGTTTCGCGCGTCGTGATAGATCTGCGGCAGCCTGCGAAATACAACGTCAGCGCGGCCGGGAATTCCGTAACGGTCGCGTTCGCCCCAGCCGGCGCAGTGGGCGGTGCGGTGAAATCCACTCCGGTTGATGAGCCTTCGAATCTAGTCACGACGAAGGCGGAGGCTCCCAAATCCGCCGCGGCGATGACTGCTTCGACAACCCCCGCCGAAGTCCCGGCTCCCGCAGCGGCATTGCCGGCTGCATTGACGGAGACGTCTGCGGTGCTCGCGGCGCCCGCGCCGGTGAAGCAGGATGTGCAGCAGCAAGCGGGGCCCGCGATCAATCTCGCCAATCAGGCATCGTCCGCCGCGAATGGCGCCAATGCAGCAGCCTCCCCTGATTCTGCAGCCACAGCTCAGCCGGCTGCAGATGCAGGCAGGGCGGCTTCAAGCGCTCAGGCACCGACTCCCGCGGCCTCGGGAAAATACTCGGGAGAGCCGATTTCGGTAAATCTAAAAGATGTGGACCTGCGCGATTTCTTCCGCCTGATCCATGAGATCAGCGGACTGAACGTCGTCGTGGACCCGGCCGTGAAGGGCAACCTGACAATCGTGCTCGATGACGTGCCGTGGGATCAGGCGCTCGACATCGTTCTCCGCAACAACAGTCTTGAGAAGCAACTCGACGGAAACGTTCTCCGAATTGCGACGAAGGAAACGGTGAAGAAGGAAGCCGAACAGAGCCGCGACCTCGCGAAAGCGCAGGCGGAAGCGGCCGACACCGTTACGACGACCCGGATTCTGAGCTACGCGAAGGCTGAGGAGTTGGTGACGACTTTGAAGAAATTCCTCTCCTCGCGCGGCGACGTCCTCGCCGATAGCCGGTCGAACACGCTCATCATTCGCGACATTCCGAGCGTGCTTCCAGTCCTGGACAACCTGATCCGCCAGCTCGACCGAAAATCGCAGCAGGTGGAAATTGAAGCCCGCGTTGTCGCGGCGAACCGTTCGTTCTCCCGCGAAATCGGCACGCAGTTTGCCTTCTCGGCGAGCGTCGGACCGCTCAGCGAGAACCACTTGGGCTCCGGCACCACCCAAGTTGGCACCAGCCCGATTATTCGTAACTTCCCGCCACTGCCTGCTCCACCCGTAATCGTGGGGACAGGTGGGAGCGCGGCAACATCCGGTTCGCTGCCTCTGAACACAAATCTTGGCGTGCAATCTCCGACCAGCGGGTTCTCGTATGCGTTCTCCGGTCAAAACTTCGCTTTGGACCTGATCATCACGGCGGCGGAGGACCGCGGCGTTGGCAAATTGCTCTCGAAGCCAAAGGTCATCACGCAGAACAATCAGAAAGCGACCGTGAAGCAGGGCACGAAGATTCCGATTCAGACGATCGTGAACAACACGGTCTCCGTCCAGTTCGTGGACGCGGTGCTGCAACTTTCCGTGACGCCGCAGATCACGGCCGACGGGACCGTTTTCATGGACGTCCAGGTACAGAACGATCAAATCGATCAATCGATCCCGCGCGTCAACGGTATTCCCGCGATTGACACGCAGGCTGCGGAAACTAAGGTTTTGATCAATGACGGCGGAACGGTCGTCATCGGCGGAATCATCGTTTCCCAGCAGCGGACCGACATTCAGCAGGTGCCGCTCTTCGGTAGCATCCCGGTGGTCGGCAACCTTTTCAGGCACACAACGGTCAGTTCGTCTTCGCAGGAGCTGTTGTTCTTCCTCACGCCGCGCATCCTTCCGAGCTAGTGCGGGCGCGAGCGGATAGCGAGACGGCTGCCTGACGTGGGGGCAAAATCCGAAAGTGAAGCTTCAAGCCGGAGCCGAATCGATCGGCTCCGGCTTTGTTTTTCCCGCGTCGGTGCCGATGCATTCCTCGTAACGCACCTCCCGAACATCCGGTACCTGTGCGGTTTTTCCGGCAGCGCAGGAATCCTCCTGGTCGAGGCGTCGCAGGGTACTCTCTTTACAGACAGCCGCTATACGTTTCAGGCTCGGGAGGAAGTGGCAGGAGTGCGCGTTCAGATCGCGAAGCGCGGCCTGATCCGGGCTTGCTGCGGAGCTTTGAGCAAGCGTCGTGGTCGCTGCCGCGTCGCCTATTCGCCATCTCAGATGACTGTCGCGCAGAAGACCGCGTTCCAAAATGGGGCAGGTGGCCGATTCATCTGGGTGGATGGTGGGAGCTCTGTAGAGAAGCTCCGCGCGGTGAAAGACAAGCAGGAGTTGGCGACCATGCGGGAGGCGGCAGAGCTCATTAGCGAGGTTTTTAGGGGAATCCTAGTGATGATCAAGCCCGGGGTCGCTGAGCTCGACATCGCGGCGGAGATTGAATACGCAATGAAGAAGAAGGGAGCTACGGGCCCTTCGTTTGACACCATCGTTGCTTCCGGCCCGCGCTCCGCCTGGGCGCATGCGTGCCCGTCCCCCAAGCCCCTCAGGAAAAACGAATTGGTCGTCCTCGACCAGGGTGCTATACTCCGCAGTTATTGCAGTGACATGACCCGTACCGTCTTCCTGGGACGGTCCCCCGATAAAGTGCGACGGCTTTACCAGGCCGTCCTGGAGGCTCAGGAAGCGGCCAAAGGGGCCATTAGGCCCGGGACCACATCTGGGGCTGTGGATGCGGCTGCAAGGGGCGTATTGAGGCGTTATGGCCTTGCGCGATACTTTACGCACAGCACCGGGCACGGACTGGGACTGGAAGTGCATGAAATGCCGAGGCTAGGCATGGGGGAAAAGACGGTCCTGGAAGAGGGCATGGTTCTGACGGTAGAGCCGGGCGTGTATCTGGAAGGCATGGGCGGGATTCGAATTGAGGACGACATAGTGGTTGCATCCAGGGGTGCGGTCGATCTGACGACAGCGCCGCGGGAATTCATTCAACTCTAAATGGCGAAAAAATCCCAGCAAGCATCCCAAAAGGGCGGACCCGCTCGGGGAGTCGATCTCCCGGAAATCGAACGCGTCCTGGATTTCATGCATAAGCACGGTCTGGAAGAGATCGAGTACGAGCGCGATGGCCTTCACATTCGCCTGAAAAAGCCCTCAATGCATTCACATGGCGAGTTTCGGACGTTTTCGGCGCCCGAGATCACTCTTGCCGGTACAGCAGCGCACGTGAAGGCCCCTGCGGCCATTGCGCCGCCTGCTCTGAGGGAGGGTGCCGCCGACGCAGGACCCTCCGAGGACCTTCACATCGTAAAATCGCCAATAGTCGGGACGTATTATTCCTCGGCAGGCCCGGGATCTGAGCCGTTCGTTGCCGTCGGCGCACGTGTCGAGCAGGGGCAGGTCCTTTGCATCATCGAAGCAATGAAGCTGATGAATGAAATCGAGTCGGACGTGGCGGGGGAAGTCGTGAAGATATTTGTCGAAAATGGGCAGCCGGTTGAATACGGCGAGCCGCTTTTCGGCATCCACCCGCATCGCAAGAAATAGGCGTTCTTTCTCCGAGTGACATGTTTCGAAAAATCCTGATCGCCAATCGCGGCGAAATCGCCCTTCGAATCCTTTGTGCGTGCAAGGAACTCGGCATCCGCACCGTCGCGGTATATTCGGAAGCTGATCGACATGCCCTGCACGTGCGATTTGCCGATGAAGCGATTTGCATTGGCCCGCCCCGAAGCAGCGAGAGCTACTTGAACATTCCGCAAGTCATCAGCGCAGCCGAAATTGCCAACGTGGACGCGATTCATCCGGGCTACGGGTTCCTTTCCGAGAACGCTAACTTCGCGGAGGTCTGCGAAGCCTCGCACATCACGTTTATTGGCCCCACGCCGGAAGCCATACGCCTGATGGGCGAAAAGGACCGTGCCCGGCAGGCCATGGCTGCGGCTGGGCTGCCCATCATTCCGGGAAGCCCGGGAGTGGTCCCGGATGAGGACTCCGCCAAGACCCTGGCGGAAGAAATTGGGTATCCCGTGATGATTAAAGCCGCCGACGGCGGTGGCGGGCGCGGGATGAGGATCGTTCGCGAATCGCGCGACCTGATCTCCTTGTTTCAGACAGCCAGGACCGAGGCCGAACAGGCGTTCGGGAGCCCCAATGTGTACATGGAGAAGTTGATTGAGCGTCCCCGCCATATTGAATTCCAAGTTCTGGGCGATCGGCACGGAAACGTAATGCACCTCGGCGAGCGCGAATGTTCGATACAGCGGCGGCATCAAAAATTGATCGAGGAATCTCCCTCACCGGCCGTGAACAAGGCCACGCGCGACAAGATCGGCAGGCAAGTTGTGGAAGCACTGCAAAAGATCGGCTATTCGAGCGCCGGGACGGTTGAATTCCTGCGCGATGAAAAGGGAAATCTCTACTTCATCGAGATGAACGCGCGCATTCAGGTCGAACATCCCGTCACCGAAATGGTCACGGGCGTTGATTTGGTGAAGTCTCAGATTCGGCTCGCGGCAGGAGAAAAACTCGAAGACGTGGTCCCCCCTTTTCAGTCGAGGGGACACGCGATTGAATGCCGCATCAATGCCGAAGACCCGGACACATTCGCACCCTCACCCGGGCGTATCACCGCCTTTCGAGTCCCGGGCGGACTCGGGATTCGGGTGGACACAGCCGCTTACGCGGATGCCGTGATCCCGCCCTATTACGACTCGCTCATCGCCAAATTGATCGTTCACGGGCATGACCGCGCCGAAGCGATTTCGCGCATGCGAAATGCCCTTGGTGGATTCATCGTGGAAGGAATCAAAACTACGATCCCGCTGCAGAAACAGATCATGGACGACCCTGACTTCGCTGCCGGCAAATTCGATACGCATTTTCTCGAGCGGATGGCCGCGGTGGAGGCGAAGTAGCCCGGAAGGTGCGGATTGTTTCCTCCCCTTTACGCGATTCTCAACCCTGACCTGACAAACGAACCAATCGTCTCGATTGGCGAGAAATTAGCGGGCGCCGGGGTTCGGCTGGTTCAACTCCGCGAAAAACATGCCGCCGCACGGAAAATCTATGAAGATTCCCGGCAACTGATCGAGTGCCTCACGCCACGCGGCGTTCGCGTAATCGTCAACGACCGACCGGACATCGCCGCAATACTGGGCGCGGGAGGAGTTCACGTTGGGCAGGATGATATTCCGGTCGAAGCGGCGCGCAAAATCTGCGGATCGAATACGTGGGTGGGGGTTTCGACACACAACCTCGCGCAACTTCGCGAGGCTGATGGGACTTCGGCGGATTATATCGCCGTGGGGCCTATCTTCCCGACGGCAACAAAAGAGAACCCCGACCCCGTTGTCGGTATCGATTTTCTGCGCGCGGCGCGCAAGTTGACAAGGAAAACCCTTGTGGCCATCGGGGGTATCACAGTAGAGTCCGCCGGAGAAGTATTCCGCGCAGGGGCTGATTCGGTGGCCGTGATTCGGGACATTATTGCAGCGGCCGATCCAGCCGCGCGGGCAGCTGAATACCTGGCTATCGCGGAGCGCGTGGTTTCGGCGCGAAGTTAGAGGTATCGCTACATGTCACAACTGAAAAAATCCAGCGGGTCCACAGGCGCCGGCGAGCAGACCGATCTCGTCAAAGGGCTTGGCCTCTTCGATTCGACGATGCTTGTGGTCGGGTCGATGATCGGCTCCGGGATTTTTATCGTTTCCGCCGACATCGTTCACCAGGTCAAAAGCCCCGGGCTTTTGATTCTGGTCTGGCTGGTTACCGGCGTGATGACTCTGATTGGCGCGCTGAGCTACGGGGAACTGGCCGCAGCCATGCCTCATGCTGGTGGTCAATACGTTTATTTGCGCGAAGCGCTTGGACCGATCTGGGGGTTTCTATATGGCTGGACGCTGCTTCTCGTCATTCAGACTGCAACCATCGCGGCCGTCGCGATTGCCTTCGCCAAGTTCACTGCTGTGATGGTTCCCTGGTTTTCTGCGTCAGCATGGATCTGGAAAGTCGGCACCTTTGGGCCCTGGCAAATGTGGTTTGGCACGCTCGGTCCTTACAGCGTTGGTCTGAACCGGCAAAACCTGTTGGCCATTCTCTCGATCGTCTTGCTCACATGGATTAACACGCGCGGTCTGCGCTTGGGCTCAATCGTGCAGAATATTTTTACGGTCGCAAAGACGGGCTCGCTCGCAGCCCTTGTTCTGCTCGGATTTTGGTTTTCGACAGCTGTTGCGCGGACCGCGAATTTTACGGATTTCTGGCGAAATGCCGGCCTCAGCGCAGTGCACCCCTACCCACCCGACGCGCCCACATGGACGATTGGCACGATCACCTTGATCGGCGTGGCCATGGTCGGCGCGCTTTTTTCGGCTGATGCGTGGAACAACATCACATTCACGGCAGGCGAGGTCAAAAACCCGAGCCGCAACCTGCCGCTCTCGCTCGCCTTCGGGACGCTCATCGTCACAGTCCTTTACACGCTGGCAAACGTCGCGTATTTGAGAGTGCTTCCGATTTCGGGCGACCCGCACGGAGCGACGGTATTGAGCCGCGGGATCGAATTTGCAGCGGACGGCCGCGTGGGCACTGCCCTGGCCGAAGTGATCTTTGGGCCGGCGGGTGCAATCGTGATGGCTGTCGCGATCCTGATTTCCAGCTTTGGCTGCAACAACGGTCTGATCCTCTCCGGTGCGCGAGTTTATTACGTCATGTCCAAGGATCGTCTTTTTTTCAAATCGGTCGGCAAGGTAAATCGCTTCCATGCGCCCGCTGTCGCTCTCGTCGTCCAGTGCATATGGGCTTCCATCCTCTGCCTTTCGGGGACGTACAGCCAATTGCTCAATTTTCTGATTTTCGCTGTCCTGATCTTTTACATTCTGACCCTGACCGCGCTGTTCGTTCTTCGATGGAAGCGCCCCGAGATGGAGCGGCCATACCGCGCGTTCGGATATCCGTTTTTGCCTGCACTCTACATCGTGATGGCTGTCTTCATTGAGATTCAATTGCTTCGTTACGCGCCGGAATACACCTGGCCCGGTCTTATCATCGTTTTGCTGGGCGTGCCGGTGTACTGGCTCTGGAAATTTGCAGGGAAGTCCGATTCAGTGTCGAACGCGGCTTAGACTTCAAGGTGGCACGAGCACGCTGATCCTGGGGAGGGACATTGCGAATGGGCAATCCGCTGCTGGCGAAAAAGCCGATGGATTGGCTGATCAACGAGTCCAAGGAATCGGGCGAACACACGCTTAAGCGCACACTCGGTCCGGTGTCGCTCACCGCGCTCGGTATCGGCGCGATCATCGGCGCGGGAATATTCGTGCTTTCGGGTCTGGGCGCACACTATGCCGGCCCAGGCCTCATGCTCTCGTTCGTCATTTCCGGGCTTGGGTGCGCGTTCGCAGGCCTTTGCTACGCGGAATTTGCGGCTATGATCCCGTTGGCTGGAAGCGCATACACCTACGCGTACGCCGCCCTGGGAGAGTTGTTCGCCTGGATTATCGGCTGGGACCTCACGCTCGAATACGCGATGGGCGCCAGCACGGTTTCGTCCGGCTGGTCGAACCACTTCATCGAATTTCTCAAGATATTCAACCTCAAGATGCCTCTGTGGCTCGCCTACGACCACTGGACGGCGATACGCACCGCAGAAAACTTTGTCGCCCGCGATATGACGCGCGCCTTGGACCCGTCACTCGCCGAAGGCACGCAGGCATTCCTCGGTAAGGTTGGCGACGTTATCACCGCACAATCGCCGGAGTTGATCCGGCGGGCGCACGATCTGGTCGGAGCGCCGAGGCTCTTCGGCGTCGAGGTTGGGTTCAATCTCCCGGCGTTCTTGATTGCGCTCGTGATCACGACGATTCTCGTGATCGGGATCAAGGAAAGCGCGCGGTTCAACGCCACGATTGTTATCGTGAAAGTGGCGGTGGTTCTCTTCGTCATCCTTCTCGGGATGCGTTACGTGCATCCGGCGAACTGGGGCCACGATTGGACATCGTTTGCGCCCATGGGCTTCGGGGGGATCGGGGCCGGGGCCGCGTACATTTTTTTTGCGTATATCGGATTCGACGCTGTTTCCACAACGGCGCAAGAGGCCAAGAATCCTCAACGAGATCTTCCGATTGGAATCATCGCCTCACTCGTTGCGTGTACGATCCTTTACATCCTCGTCGCCGCCGTGCTGACAGGCATGGTGCCGTGGAAAGAAATTAACATCGAAGCGCCGCTGGCTGTTGCGTTTCTGGATCGCGGCTTGACGAGAGCTTCGTACCTGATCACGGCGGGCGCCCTCGCGGGACTGACGAGCGTCATGCTCGTCATGCTGCTGGGACAAACGCGGGTTCTTTACTCGATGGCCAACGACGGGCTGTTGCCGAAAAAATTCTTCGCGGCCATCCACCCGAAGTTTCGCACGCCGTATAAAAATACCATCCTCGTGGGACTGCTTGCGGCAATCGTCGGCAGCCTCACGCCAATCGACGACATCGGGAAGATGGTGAATATCGGGACGCTGTTGGCTTTTGTCATCGTCTGCATCGCCATACTCATGCTCCGGAGCACGAATCCGGGACAATCTCGCCCGTTCCGCACGCCCTGGGTTCCGGTCGTTCCCGTCCTCGGGATTCTCTTCAACGGGTACATGATGTACAAGCTCGGTGCCATCAACTGGATACGGCTGATTGTTTGGCTCCTCATCGGCCTTGTGATTTATTTCACGTACAGCCGGCGCCATAGCCGAGTGCAGCAGAACAACAAAGCTACGCGATAGAGCAGTGGACAATCGTCACCAACGGCGGGGCGCGAAACATCTGCGCCTGTTCCTCCCGTACTCCATGATAAATTTGGCCTCGGGGCGTTCATGAGCCTCCGGCCGGCTTCCGGCATCGGCGGGCCTCGAAATTAATCTTTGTGAATCCACTTTCTCCACGACGCTTGTTGGTTTTTCTGCGGCGGACCTCTCCACTCGATCGCATCAGTCTTGCGATTTTGCTTCTCTACGCCATCGTTCGGATTGCGGGTTCGTTTGGAGTGGCGCTGCCTGGTGCGACGTTCTTGGCGTTCTTCAGCTTTGTCGCAGTTGCTTACTTCATATTCCGCATTCTTCCGTGGGTTCGCAACCGTCTTCTGTGGCGTCTGCGCAACCGGTTGATCGTCGCATATATCTTCATCGCGGTTGTGCCGGTGGTCCTCTTGTTGACCGTGGCGGCGATTGCGGGCGTGGGCATTTACCTTCAGCTCGGTGCGCATCTTCTTCACGATGATCTGCAAGAGCGCATCAGCACGATCGCGGCGGACACGGACGCGCTTGCGGGAGCAATCGAACAGGAGGCTGAAAGGAGAACTCCAAAGCCGGATGAGTCGTTATTGTCCCGGCCGGAGGTAGCCAGCTTTATCGAAGCAGCCCGCGCCGCATGGCCGGACCTACTGGTCCTCCCGAATCGCGGTCAGGAACTGGTCAAGGCGGGAGATGGCCATCGCTTCGCGGGGCTCGTGGAATTCGAGAACAAACTCTGGATTGCAGCTGCCGTGCATAAAACTCGGCCCGCTGGCCCGCTTACCCTGTTTGTCGGCGTGCCGGTAAACTCTGCGCTTCTCGATGGGCTCTCTCCCGATCTGGGGCCCATTCAGTTGTTCCTTCTTCGACGGGTTGCGGAGACGCCGAAAGATGGATTTTCATTTGATTTCAATGGGAACAAGTACGTTGCTGGCGAGCAGATCACGAGCCGACGGCGCCCCCTGGCGCCTCCGGTGAACTTTCTCGATGTGCGCATCAACGGCGCCACGACGTTTGAACTGGTTCACGTGGAGGCCGGGAAGGTGGAGGCACCCGCGGCTGTCTTTGCGACATTCCTGGTCCGGCCATCCACTTTGAATCATCGCCTGGTTACCTCGGTCGGGGACATCGGTCCGATGCTGAACCTCGCACTGATCGTTGTGATTGTTATTTTCTTGGCGCTCGAGATCATGGCGTTTGCCACCGGGATTGTTCTCACGCGGACGATCACGCGGGCGGTGGGAGATTTGTATGAGGCAACGCTGCATATCCGGCGCGGCGATTTCAGCCACCGCGTGCGCGTGCACAAACGGGACCAGCTCGGCGCACTTGGGGAATCATTCAACGAGATGACAAGTTCGGTGACCGAGCTGATTGAAGAGCAGCGCCAGTTTCAAAAACTCGAGAACGAGGTAACGATCGCGCGCGAAGTTCAGTCGCAGCTTTTCCCGCAATCGTTGCCATCACTGCCCGGATTGCAGCTCGCAGCCGTCTGCCGTCCGGCACGCGTTGTCAGCGGCGATTACTACGATTTCATACGGCTCAGTCCATCGCGCGTGGGAATCGCACTGGCTGATATCAGCGGGAAGGGGATTTTTGCGGCGCTTCTGATGGCAAGCCTGCAAGCTGCTCTGCGCAGCACTGCGGCACTCGACCAGCAGGGAGGCACGGCGAACCTCGTCTCGCGATTGAACGACCATCTCTTCAAAAACACTTCCGATGACCGCTACGCCACGCTTTTTTACGCCGTGTATGACTCCGACGCCAGGACACTGACGTACACGAACGCAGGGCATCTTGCGCCTTTCTTCATTTCAAACGGACAAGTGCAGAAGCTCGAGGATGGCGGAACGGTTGTCGGACTCATCGAAGATTCTCCCTATGCGGAAAAGATTATCCGGGTGGCTCCCGGAAGTCTTCTTGTAAGTTTCAGTGACGGCCTGACGGAGCCTGAAAATGTGTATGGCGAAGAATTCGGAATCGCGCGGCTCCAGGAAGAAGTGATCAGGCAACGAAACGCCGCTCCCGACCGGCTCGCTGCAAATCTGATTGCGGCTGCCGATCAATGGGCCGGGACGCAGGATCAAGCGGATGACATCACCGTAGTTGTTGCGCGCATGGGCTAGACGAAGTCTTGCTGATGCGCCTCTCCATACATCGAAATGAATTACAGCCGCGGGAATGATTTCATTATACTAACGAGACTTTGTCAGGCAGACGAATGGATGCTGTGGCGCCAGAAACCATCTTCGGATACCCTCGGAATTGGATGAATCTCCGGGCATGAAAATTCTTACAGCTGCGGAAATGAGATTGGTGGACTGGCTTACGTCGGAGCAGGGCCGCGTTCCGAGTCTTACCCTCATGGAAAATGCGGGAAAAAGCGTAGCGGAATTCATCCGGTCGCGATTTCCCAGCTTCACCGAGCGCCACATCATTGTCCTGTGCGGGAAAGGGAATAACGGGGGCGACGGATTCGTGGCCGCGCGGTACCTGCAGAAACTGGGCGCGAAGCCCTCTGTGTACTTGATCGCAGACCCGCGCGAAGTGAAGGGCGACGCCGCCACAAACATGAATCGCTGGAAGAAATTATCGAAGCGGTTCTACGTGGTCCGCGCGGCGAGCAAGGCCGGCTGGATGCCCTTGGCTCCCGGTGTCATCATCGTGGATGCGATGCTGGGAACGGGCGCGCGCCGCCCGGTCGAAGGCCGCCTTCGCGAATCGATTATCAGCGTCAATCAGCACGACCCAGGTTGTTGCGTCGTGTCCATCGACATTCCCTCGGGCTTGCACGTCGACACGGGCGAGGTTCAGGGTGCTGCGATTGTGGCGGACTACACGGTGACGTTCACTGCGCCAAAGCCCGGGCTGTTTCTGGGCGATGGCCCGCGCCACGTGGGCAATCTTGCAGTCCGGCAAATCGGCTCACCGCCGGCGCTGGTGGAAGAAACGGGGAAGGGGAAAATTCGCTGGAGCGGAGCAGACGAATTCAAAGACTTCGCGGTCCCACGGAAGCCAGACGGCCACAAGGGCGATTACGGACACGCGTTGATTGTCGCCGGCTCTGTCGGCAAGAGTGGGGCGGCAGTCCTCGCCTCATGGGCGGCTCTTCGCGTGGGCGCCGGTCTAGTGACAGTCGCGACGCCCGAGCCTGTGTTGCCGATCGTCGCGGCACACACACCGGAAATCATGACGGAGCCTTTGCCCGCAACTGACAGCGGAAGTATCTCGCTTGAAAGACTCGGCTCCGATCGCTGGGATGCAATCGTGAAAGGGAAGCGCGCTCTCGCCATCGGCCCGGGCCTTTCAACGCATAGCGACACGCAGCAGTTCATCCGCAAGGTTGTCGGCAATCGGTCGATCCCCATCATACTTGACGCCGACGGCTTGAACGCATTCGCTGGCCGCGCGGGAGAACTGAAATCTTCAAAAGGCATGGTCGCCCTAACCCCGCATCCGGGTGAGATGGCGCGGCTTCTCGGCGGGACTACGGAGGCTGTGCAGGCCTGGCGCGTGGAACTGGCTGTGAAGGCCGCGACCGACTGGAACGCGTGCGTCATTCTGAAGGGTCACCAAACGGTGATCGCCGCGCCCGATGGGAATGTGTGGATCAACTCGACGGGCAATCCCGGCATGGGCACGGGCGGTACGGGCGACGTCCTCACGGGAATCTTCGCCGGCCTTACGGCGCAGTACGGCACGAAATCGTGGAGCCTCGTTCTCGCGTTCGCTGTGTATCTTCATGGCCTCGCGGGCGACATCGCTGCGGCGGAAGTGGGCGAGGCGCCGCTCATCGCGTCCGACCTGATTCGCGCGATTCCCCGTGCCTTTCAACAATTCTATGCCGAGTGCGGCCGTGTCTAGCCGTGAGCTCGAAACGCACTCATCCGATGAGACAATTCAGCTCGGCCGCGAAATCGGCTCTCGTCTGAAACCGCCTGCTTTGATTTTGCTTTCGGGTGATCTGGGCGCAGGCAAGACCACGCTCACAAAAGGAATCGTGAGCGGACTCGGGGCCGCGACGGAAGAGGAAGTCACAAGCCCGACGTTCACGCTGGTTCACAAATACGACCGGGGCGCGACTGTGTATCACGTGGATCTCTACCGGGTGGAAGGCTTCCACGATCTTGAAACACTGGGCCTGG
This sequence comes from Candidatus Acidiferrales bacterium, assembly GCA_049592615.1. GTDB lineage: Bacteria > Acidobacteriota > Terriglobia > Acidiferrales > UBA7541 > Palsa-295. The sequence continues at coordinate 18,799 of JBAWGF010000072.1, read as the reverse complement.
AAGACGTGTTCAGCGAGCGGGCCGTTGTGATTGTCGAATGGCCCGAGAAATTCACTCTCCGGACCGACTGGCCGATCGTGCGCATTCACCTCGCGCATGTTTCCGAAGAGACTCGCAGGCTCTCGATCACAGACAACGACGGCGTGCTGCCGTAATTCGGGCAAAATCTCGGAATGGTTCAGGGCTGCTTCGGCTTGCCGAGTACCTGTTCGCTTTGGACGAAGGACAGCAGAAAGTCCGTAAATGTGTGCTGGACGACGTAGCGGTATGTCGTGAAATCGGAGTATGTTTCCGCGGCTTGTGGCAAGTAGAGGATTATTTTCCGCGACTGAAACTGCACCGGCGCATAGTCGAGCGAGACGATGTCGGTTTGCAGGTGGACCATCGGAACCGGCTCCATGAGATTCGTCTCCACGTGCAGAATTTGGAATGAAGCAGCGGAAATCCACGCGCGTCCTTTGAGCTTCGCAGCATACGATCCCATCGAAGTACGGAACGATCGAGTCCGGCTCGGTTTGCCCTTGCGCTGTTGGAAATGAATCACCCAGGAGGGCTCGTTCTTCCACTGGTCTGCGCCTTCGCAACGCATGTCGTAGTCGTCTTGATACAGCGGATGAAAAATCAAGGCGATGGCCGGCAGGCCCGAATCGTTAACGCCGCTCGGGAGCGAGCTGACGCCCTTGGCGGGCGCGCGTGTCTCGCTGACGGTTAGAGCACCGGCACGCTCGCCGAAATTCACCGCGTAATCGAAGATCACCGTATCTCCCATCCGCGAGATTCCGTCCGGCTCGAATTGCTGAAACCGGATTCTTTCGTGCGCCGTGAAATTCTGGAGATTTTCGACCAGTTCCGTCGCCCGTTCGCCCGCGCCTTTCAGCACATCCGGAAGCGAGCATGCGGGCGTCGAAGTGAGCGAGGCGATGGGGGCCTCCACGTTTGGGGGATTCCAGTGAAGGGGTGGTTCTTTTCCTTCCTTCTGTGCCGCAATCGTCGAAGCGCGCGCAAAAGTCGCGCAGGTCAGCACCGTCAAGATCCATGAAAAACAGCGAACGTGTTTTCGGTGTTTCATTCGAGAAGCTTGCCTTTTAGCGCGGCGGGTCCAGACCCATAATCTGGAATCCCGAGTCCACGAAGAGGACGTTGCCCGTGACGCCCCGTCCAAGGTCGCTCGCGAGGAATACGGCGGCGTCCGCAACCTCCGCGATATCCGTGTTTCGCCGGAGCGGCGCGTGCTGCGCCACGAATTCTAGCACCTTGGAAAAGTCCTTGATCCCGCGTGCGGAAATCGTCTTGATCGGGCCCGCAGAGATTGCGTTGACCCTGATTTTGCTGGCTCCCAGTTCGCTCGCCAAGTACTTCATGGAAGCTTCGAGCGCCGCCTTGGCCACGCCCATCACGTTGTAATTCGTCACCACGCGCGTTGAACCAAGATACGTCAACGTCATGACGGCTCCGCCATCGGTCATCAGCGGCGAAAGCGCCTTTGCAACAGCTACGAGCGAAAACGCACTGACTTCGAGCGCGAGCTGAAACCCAGCGCGCGACGTATTGACGAAGGGCTGGTTCAAATCCTCGTGGTTCGCGAACGCCAGGCTGTGGACCACGACGTCGAGTTTTCGTCCTTCAGCCTTGATAGCAGCGGCCAGCCCGTCAATGTCCGACTGCTGCTGAACATCGCAGGGATAGTATTTGACAGCGCCCAATTCGTTCCCGAGTTCTTCAACCGTGACCTTCGCGCGTTCATTCTGATACGTAAGAAGAAGTGTCGCACCCTCGCGAACGAACGCCTGCGCGATCGCATAGGCGATGCTCCACTTGTTCCAGACACCGAGAACAATGGCTGTCTTGCCTTCGAGTAGTTTTGGCATGGCTCGACATTTTACCCGGAAACGTCTGATTCAGCGCTGCTTTCTATCGAATCCAACGTAGGAATTCTCGTACGAAATCCGCCACGATCGGCCAAAGTGCCGCGAGCAGCCCAAGGACACCCAAAGCGCGCCGGGAGGGCGTTCCGAACGGAGCAGTGGATTCCTCACCGCCGGGGACGTGTCGAGCGCAAAAGCCGCCTTCGAGCGCCGGCCGATTGCAACGTTGCCCCCCTGAGCCTAAAAAGAGGCAAGCGCCCCAGGACCTACCTGAGAGGGTTTTGCGGTCCTGCATAGCATTGTCGTTTTCGCCTCGTTCCATTGCGTCCAGCATTTTCTCTCGGCTAAATTAGAAGTTCAGCGATCCACAAGTCTCGTATGCCGGATACTAGAATAGCGCCGTCTGCCGCCCATCCGGCTCGGATGAAGCTGGAGCCTTACTCCGCCGAAATCCGCCTTTCGAATCTGACGGTCGGGCTCGACAACATCCATTTTGACGTTTTCTTGAGCCCTCGATTTGTCGAATTTGCCAGAAAATATCTGCTCGATTTGGTGCGCCAGACGGTCAACATCAGCTTGTTTTACAACAAGGACCGAAAACTATCCAAACCGGCCGAACACGCCGCGTTCCGAAAGATGCTCACGGAGATTCTCCAGGAATCGGTGACGCGCGCGAAATTTCAGCAGTCGGTCGAAAGCGACATTTTACACCGGCTCGCGCTCCTGAAATATCTCACCAGCGAAATCGGGAATCAGTTTTCAACCATTCTCGTCGAGTGCAAGGACTGGATACGAGGCCGCGGAGAGCTCTTCGAGCACAGTGAGCAGGCCCACGTCATGCGCTCGAAGATTTCTGAAATTCAGGCCGACCGGAAAAACATCTACCGCCAGGTGTGCGAAACGCTATGTCGCATTTGGCGCGAGGTAGAGGAAGGGAGCATCGCGAAGTCTCGCCGGGCGCTCTTCGGCGACGATTTCCACGACACATACGAGCTCTTGCAGAATCGCTTCCTATTCGTCGAGGGAGGAAACGACGATCACCTGTTTCTTGAACACTACGTGCTCCTCGGAAATTTCGTCAACGACCCGGACCGCTTCGATATTTTCGACGCGCTACTTCTCGATTTCGTCCGCGACTTCGTGCTGTCGGATGAAAACTCGGATGAGTTGAGCAAGACGCGCAAGGCATACGACCGGCTGCTCGAGCAGGCGCGCCTGCTCCGTTCAGAGCTCGAACGGATCGACGAAGAGCAAAAGGAACTGGCCACTCGTGCGGGTGAAAACGACGACGGGTTCCCCTGGTTGTTCAAGCGCAAGCCGGGCGCTCCCGCGGAGGCGCAGGGCGAGCTCGCCGACCTTCGCCGGAAATCCCAGTCGCTCGAAACGAATCTCGAAGAGCTTGGCCCGCAGATCGACTCGGCAAAGCAGCGCGTCGACTTCCTCACCGACGAACACCGCAACCGCCTCGGCGACTATCTCAACCAGCCGGAGAACGCGCGCCGTCTTTTCGATGCGCAGGCGCCCGCCGGCGAGGGCGAAGCTCCCGCGGAAACGCGCGCGCAACTTCTCGAAGAATGGACTCACCGGCTCGAGGAACGCGACCTGCTGTTTCATGTCCTCGCCAGCTACGAACTGAAGAAAATCTCCGCGGAATACTGCCCGCCGGTGCACTTGCAGCAATTGAAGAAAGCACTCGTGAATCGCGACGAGGCCAAGCGCGTCGAGCGAATCCTTGAACAATTTCCGGCTCGCAAGATATCCATCAAGCACCTCGAGGAAGGCTCCCGCGCCATTCGCCGGCGGACTCGCGAAGAGACACTCACGGTGGGCCTCCAATTCGCGGAGGATTTCATGCGCCTTCGCCGCGACCGCCGCAACTATCAACAGGTCGTGGCCTGGATGGAGCGGATCAATCTCGTCCGGTCGGAGAAGTCGCGCGAATTGTCGCGCGTGAACAAGAGTTTGTACGAATTCCTGCATCCGGAAGAAGGCCGCCCACTCGAAGACCCGGTGATTTCCCATGCCGTCATCAAGGCGGATGTTCGCGGCTCGACGGCGATGACCAAGGACCTTCTGTCGCGCGGCATGAACCCGGCGTCGCACATCAGCATGAACCTGCACGAGCCCGTGAAGCGCATGCTTGAGCGCTATGGCGCGGCAAAGGTATTCATCGAGGGCGACGCCATCATTCTCGCAATTTACGAGCACGAATCCACGCGCGCCACGCAGAGGGCTGTCGCGAGGGCTTGCGTGCTGGCCCGCGAGATTCTTGCGGTCACACATGCGTACAATTCTCGCGCGAAGACGAGCGACCTTCCGCCCCTCGAACTCGGCGTAGGCGTGGCGTTTCAGGACTCGTCTCCATCTCTGTGGATGGACGGCGATTCGCACATCATGATTTCTCGCGCGCTGAATCTTTCCGACCGGCTCTCGAGCTGCTCGAAGATGGCGAAGCGCCTCTTCCAACAGAACGCGTCGCCGTTCAACGTATTCCTGCTGCAAACATTGATGGAAGACGCAGCGGAGGATGAAGGCGAAGAGTTGCTCGTTCGCTACAATCTGAACGGCATCGAACTGAACGAAGAAGGGTTTCAAAAACTCGGCCGCGAAATTTCGCTTGCGCCGATGGGTGGCAATTTTCCTCTGCCGTGGGGCAAAGAGCGCGTCCAGCTTTACTTTGGCGAAGTGCCGCTCGGAGAATCGCTCAAGCCTATCGTCGTGCGAAAAGGATTCGTGCGCCAGTTGCTCCCCGGTGGCAAGATTGGCGCGCAGGGCAATCGCGCTTACTACGAAGTTTGCACTGACCCGAAGCTCCTCGAACTCGCGCGCAAGAAAGTCGGATCTGTCTCCCCGAAAAGTTGATTGGCCGCACGCTCGCTTCTATAATCCCACGTCACGCGCAATAGGTCCGGCTTGCCCAGAGCGCGCCGCGGTGCGCGAAAGGTGAAGACTCGTGGCCTTAGAAGTTTTTCTACGGAGGCGAAAGGGGTCCGGTGATCCTCGTGGCCTTCAAAGCCATTGATCCGGCTCTTCGCGAGTCGGGTGGTGGGTTCGACTCCCACACGCTTCCGCCAACTTCCGTGTCTAATCCTAGCAGTCTACTTTTCAATCTGCTTTCTCAGCTTATTGATCAATCGCGCTCCGACGCTGTTGAACCCCGTCAGGAGGTCGCCCCATTGGTGTTCAGCACTCCAAAGGTTCTTCCCAGTCTTGGGGTCGATCACGGTTAGATATGCATATCGCACCGGGGTCTGCTTGTTAAACGTCGGAACAGGATCGGGTTGGATGTTTCCGTTCCTGTCCACGCTCCCAGTCTGCCCGCCCGAGTAAATGATCGAGCCCCCATTGTAAGGCTCTGCCGAAAGCAACAGGACAAGGTCTGCTTCTTTCTTGTCCTTAACAATTTGAAACCGTCCCCATTTCTTTAGGCGTTGCAATGCTGCATTTCCGACGGCGGCGCTGCCGGTATTGTCGTCAAAGAATACGGACTTCGCGGACAAAACGCTGGACGGCAAATGCGAATTCTTCTTGGTTTGAGCTGCGGATGAGACCGCTAGAATTGCGACTACGACGAATGCGAGGAGGTGGGCAGGGTGTCGCATTTGCGCCTCCAAAGATTACTGACAAAAGACTACACCTCTTAACTATACCGCTTCAAGAAGATCGTGTGCAAACACCCCCCCCGCCAGCGCCTTCGGGCGATTTGCCACCGATTCGATTCGGTAGCCGAACCCAGTGCCGTTGACACCGCGGGATTGCCAAAGCTATCCTGCGCTCTCGACTCCCACACGCTTCCGCCATTAGAATCGAATGTCACGTAAGAAAAAGCCGCGAATACGAGTGGAAAAGGAAGCACGGCGCCGCGCGCGCCTCGGCATTGGAATGCCTCCCGCAGAACGCACGATCCCTGATAAGCGGAAGAAGCCTACGAAGCACAAGAAGACAATCTTCGAGGTCGATGAAGTCTAGTGGGGCTGCGCAGAGGCTCCGACGGAACCTAGTTGCGCGAGCCTCAACCGGGCTTGTAGTCGGGAACCACTTCGCCGGGTTTGAAGAGCGGCGTAGTGGGTTTCCCCGCGGCTCGTGCCGCTTCCGCAGCGATCATTTCAAGGTCAGCTTTCGCAAATCCCACCGAGCTAACCTGAACTTTGCCGTCGGGCGAGATCAGAAAGAGCGACGGAACATTGGTAAGGCCGTATTGATTGGAAGCTGCAAATCCTTCATCGTCGAGCAGCATCGGAAATTTGACACCGAGCTCCTGCGTGAATTCGCGCGTGTCAGCTGCGTCGTTCTGCGACACGCCCCAATAAGTAAATTTCGCGTCGCCGTATGACTCGTACATCCGTTCGAGAAACGGAAATGTAAACTGACACACCGGGCAGCTCACCTTGAAGAATGCTGCGAGCACCGGCCCCTTCTTCAGGGCTTCGGCGAGCGACATCTTCTGGCCGTTCGTGCTCGCGAGCAAAATCGCCGGTGCTTTCTTCCCGGCCGTCAACACAGCCATTTCTGGCCCTCCCAAAAGTCCGCGAATGAATCGTTTTAGACTCATCTAGAAGTCTATCCCAACGTAATTAGATGTGTGGAGGCGCGCAGGGATGCAGCGACGCAAGATGCAACCGCTCAATGATCAAATGTGGCGCATCTTTTTCATCGCCTCGCCCGCCGCGATCAGGAGTGTTTCCCACACGGTTGCAAACGGCGGGGCATAGCTCAGATCGAGGTGGACCATATCGGGAACTCGCATCCGCGCGTGCAGCGCAACGGCGGCCGCGTCAATTCGCTTCGCAGCGCCATCCTCGCTTGCCACCTGGAATCCAAGCAAGCGCTCGCTTGCGCGGTCCCAGATAAACGTCGCGGTGAGCGGCCGTCCGCCCAGGTATTTCGCGTGCGAGAGTGAATGAATCGTCACGGAGTCAGGATCGAACCCATTCGCGCGCGCCTCCTGAATGCTAAGCCCCGTGCGTGCGACTTCAAGTTCAAATACATTTGTGGCGAGCGTGCCAACGATTCCCGCGAATCGCGCGTTTCCGCCGGCAGCGTTTTCTCCCGCAACGCGTCCCTGCTTATTGGCAGTCGTGCCGAGAGGGAAATACACTGGCTTGCCGGTGACTAGATGCCGCACCTCGACGCAATCGCCCGCGGCGTAGATGCTGTTCACGCTTGTCTGCATACGCTCGTCAACAGCGATCGCGCCCGTCGCACCAATGACAATGCCTGCTGACTCCGCAAGATTCGCGCGCGGCGCGATTCCGGTGGCGAGCAGAACGACGTCGGCCGCTTCACTCCCGCCGAAATGATGTACGTGCAGGCCGTCGCCTCCGGCGGCAGCCGTGATCGAGGTCACGGCGCACTTTTTCTCGAGGCGCACACCGTGTGCATTTAGGACAGCCTCGACGCGCTCGCCGATTTCCGATTCACACCCGTCGAGCACGCACTCCGATCGCCCGAGAATCGTGACTTCGATGCCACGACGCGAGAAGGCGTCCGCGACTTCGAGTCCGATGTAACCCGAGCCAACGATGACCGTGCGCTTTGGTTTCTTCTGTTCGAGGAATTCGCGGAGGCGAATGGTTCCCGCGAGATCGTTACACGTGAACACGCGTGGAAGATCTGCGCCGGGAATGTTGACGGCCGGGGCGCCGCCCGCAGCGATGACGAGCTTGTCGTAGGAAATTGCTACGGGTTGAGAGCCCGGCCGAAGGGCGTGAACCGTCTTTCGCCCCGGTTCGATTTCAACAGCTTCATGAGCAAGGCGGACGTCAATGTTGCGCTTTTCGCGGAAGAATTCAGGAGTGTAAACGACGAGGTCTTTCCAATCGGCGACTTCGCCCGAGAGATAAAAAGGAAGACCGCAGGCGCCGTACGAGACGTGCTGCCCCTTTTCGAGCACCACAATGTCGAGCTCCGGATTTCGCCGCCGCGCGCGGCTCGCCGCGCTCATTCCGGCAGCTACTCCTCCAATGACAACGAGTTTCTCACGCGCCATGACTGGTCAGTCCGCTCCCGTGGTTCGAAACAAGTCATCTTAAGCGAAAAGGGAGGCGGGTCAAGTGAAGTGAGACAAAACCGCCGCCGGGGTCTTAGTGGATGTGGCGGGTCTTACGGCCGACGTAATCCATCAGCAGATATTGTCCAAGCGTGTAGGGCGTTGTGAAATACGCTTTGCCGCGGCAGAGCTCGGTGACCTTCTGAACGAAGTGCACCAGGCTGTAGTCGCTTGCCAGCATAAACGTATTGATGAGAACTCCTGCGCGCTTGCACTTCGCAACTTCTTCGAGAGTCTGCGTGACGACGAGCGGGTCGAGGCCAAACGCGTTCTTGTAGATTCTTCCGTCTTCGAGCGTCAGCGCCGACGGCTTTCCGTCCGTAATCATGATGATCTGGCGCATGTCTTTTTTCTGGCGTGCGAGAATCCGTTGAGCGAGCCGCAATCCCTCGCGCGTGTTCGTGTAGTATGGCCCGACCTGCACGCGCGCGAGCCTTCCGAGCGGAATTTCCTCTGCGCTATCGTGGAAAAGCACGACGTGCAGCGAATCGCCCGGGTACTGCGTGCGGATCAGGTGCGAAAGAGCGAGCGCCACCCGCTTCGCGGGCGTGAAACGGTCTTCACCGTACAGAATCATGCTGTGGCTGCAATCGAGCATCAGGACTGTCGCGCACGAACTCTGGTACTCGCACTGGTGAACCATCAGGTCGGGGTAGTCGAGTTCAATGGGCAGCGTTGTGCCATTGCGCTGGACAGCGTTGAAGAGCGTCCCGCTGATATCTATGTTCAGCGTGTCGCCGTATTCATACGTCTTGGAAACTCCGCCGGATTCAACGCCGGTCGCAAGGTCGCGCGTGTCGTGCCGCCCGAAGCTGCTTTTTCCGAGCGAAGCAAGAAGATCCTTCAGGGTCTTGAATCCGAGAAAATCGAGCGCCTTGTCCGTAATCTCAAACCGTGCCGCGACATTCGGCTGATCCTGGCCGATTTGTCCTCCAGGCGTCTGGGATGGTGGAGGAGTCACCTGCGCCTGATCCTGCTGCCGCGAGATGTAGCCTTCCTGTTCCATGCGGTCGATGATTTGGTCAATCAGATCGCGCAGCTCCTGGTTTTTCGAGAGGTCCGGATTTTCGAGCAGCTGTTCCATCAGCTCCTGGGGGACGAGGTCGCCTCCCTGCAACGCGCGCAGAATCGCTTCGCGTAGCTGCTCCATCAATTTTTCCTGGGAGCCCTCCATGTCCATCTCGTAAATTCCGTACTGCGACTCAAAGCCGCTTTGGAGGAGGAAATCCGAAAGGCGGCTCATCAGTTCCTGGAGGTCGATGTCGTTTGCGGCCTCCGGCATGTATCGTGAATAGCGGACGTATTTCATGGCCGTTTTCGAATCGTCAATTGAATTGCCGGCGCGGCATGCGGCCGGAGGGCTCGCGTGGATCGCGCGGCTCGGGAGATTTGCGCGGCTCGGCAAAATACCCGCGCTCCTCGTTTCGGCTGATTCGCTTGTGCGCCCAGAGCCCTTCGAGGATGAACTCGGCAGCGCTTGCCACGATCGCTGCGTCATCCTTCGGCTTCACGTTGAGGGCCGGGAGATGATCGAAGAGTCCCTGAATGCTCTTGAGCTGCGCAAGCAATTCGGCGCTTGACGCATTCGCAGATACCTTTAGCACGCCACCGATTTCGAACCACTGGACCACAGGCTGGAAATTCACTTCGGCAAAGTAATTCGTGAATATCTTGCCGACCGCGCCGCGAATCAATTCGCGAGCAATATTCTCGGCGCCGCGCAATTCGCCTTCGTACTCGAGCTCGAATTTCCCGGTCATCGCGGGAATCGCAGCGTAGACGTCCGCGACCCGCGCCACCACGGCGGAATCGCGGTTCTTCACGGCGCGTTGCTCCGCGCTGCTCAACACATCTTCGAGCGCGCTGATTGGCAGCCGCTGGCTTACCCCGGATCGGCGGTCCACTCGCTTGTCCTCGCGTGCTTGAAACGCGACTTCCTCGATGATTTCGCGAACGTATTGCGGCACCTCCACTCGCTTCTTGCCGTCGCGATTTATCCAGGATTCCTGCGCGGTGATGGACATGCCTTCGGCGATCGTTGCCGGATAGTGTGTGCGGATTTCAGACCCGATTCGGTCCTTGAGCGGCGTAATAATCTTCCCGCGCGCGGTGTAATCCTCGGGGTTTGCCGTGAAAACAAGCAGAACGTCGAGAGCCATCCGCACCGGATAGCCCTTAATCTGGACGTCCCCCTCCTGCATAATGTTGAACAATCCGACCTGAATTTTCCCCGCGAGGTCCGGCAATTCGTTGATGGCAAAAAGACCGCGGTTCGCCCGCGGGAGTAAACCGTAGTGAATGGTCAGTTCGTCCGAAAGATTCCGCCCTCCGCGCGCCGCCTTGATCGGGTCCACGTCACCAATCATGTCCGCGATGGTCACGTCCGGTGTGGCGAGCTTTTCGACGTAGCGATGATCCCGCCCAAGCCATGCGATCGGCGTGGCATCGCCTTCGGATACAATGCGCTCGCGGCACAATCTGCAGATCGGCCTATACGGATTGTCGTGAATTTCGCAGCCTTCCATGACGGGAACTTGCGGGTCCATGAACGCGACGAGACTGCGAAGAATGCGCGATTTGGCCTGTCCGCGCAACCCCAGCAAAATGAAATGGTGGCGCGAAAGAATAGCGTTGATGATTTGGGGGATAACGGTGTCGTCATATCCGTGCACGCCGGGAAAGAGAGCATCGCCCTTTTCCATTTTCTGTAGCAGATTTTCGCGCAGCTCCTGGCGCACGTTTCGTTGCGCGACTTTTTCTTCGGACCACTGACTGCGGCGAAGCTCACCGAGGGTTTTCGGCAGTGGACTCATGGAGGCCCCGATTCCTATTCAAGCGCGGCGCTCAGCCGAACGAGCGCCTACGCCATTATAGTGGAACGCCGCGCGTGCCGATACCTAGAATCCGCTGGTTCAATTAAGGCCGTGACCGTTTCCACCGGCGAGGCGCCTGATGGTTTGGCGGTGCGTGATTTTAGGGAGGATCTCAGCCATCCGCTGGAGCAGGAAATCGCGACGGGCCGGCTCGTCGCGGATTTCGAGCAGGGCTTGTCTTTCGTTCAGTTCGAGCGGCAATAGTGCGGCCATTTGATATGCGAGCGATACATCTCCTCTCCGTCTCGAATCGGTCCAGGCTCGGCCAAGGAGAATGGTGTGGCACTGCTCGAAGAGTTCGGTCAGGCGAGTTTCCAGCCGTGCGTCCTGCGGCGTGGCGTTCTCAGAAAAATACTCGACCTTGGCTTCGTAATACTCCTTTTCGTCAAGAAACTCCGCCACTCGAAAGACTGCGCGGCCTTCCGCAAGAATGTCCATTCGGCCGTCGGGATAGTCCTTCACCTTCTGAACAATTTCAGCCGTGCAGCCAATTTGTGAGATTGACCGCTCTCTCGCGAATATCATCCCGAATTCAATCTTTTCCGCGAGGCACCGTCCAATCATGAGCTTGTAGCGTGGTTCGAAGATGTGCAGCGGCATCGGCATGCCGGGAAGCAGCACGACATCGAGCGGAAACACAGGGATGCGCTTTGGTCTCATCGATAATAGCCGGGCGCCGCGCCAGTCTAACGGAGCAACGTCAACGCCGCTTGCATTTCATCTCGAGCGTGCATGTTGCCCGCCTTGGTCGCGATGACGACGCCGTCCGAAAGGAGTTTGCGAGCTTCCTCAAGGCGTCCGAGGCGCGCCTGGAGTTGCGCGAACTGGTAATAGCCTGCGACGTAGCTGGGATGCGTCTCGAGGAGTTTAAGGAAGTGTGTGGTCGCAGCTTGATCGTCGCCAAGTTTCATGCATTCGAGCGCTAAACCGTAACGCGCAAATGCGTCCGCTGGTTTCTCGGCGACAAATTGCTCCAGAATTTCGCGGCGCGACTTCTGCGTTTGGGTCATCGGTTGAAAGCGCGTATTATAGCGGGCTCGGGCGCCCGCACCAAGCGCGCTGCGGGTGCACAGAAGGAGCTGAAAAGAAGCGAATGTCAAAACCGGTGAAGCATCAGTCGAGGAAACCGTCGAAACCAGAATCGAGTTCGGCAAAGCCGGGCGGCAGAAATCTTGGCGAAGGGAAGCCCGTCAGTGCCTCGCGGTCGGAGATGGTCGAAGCCGTCCTTCCGAACGACGCGAACCTCCTGGGAAATATGCTGGGAGGGCGCGTGATGCACATGATCGACGTCGCCGGCGCGCTGGCGGCGCACCGCCACGCGAATAGCCACGTGGTGACTGCTTCGGTGGATTACCTCGACTTCCGATTTCCCATCCGAGTTGGCGAATTCATCGTGTTGAAGTCGAGTGTGAACCGCGTCTTCCAGACTTCGATGGAAGTCGGAGTAAAGGTTTTCTCGGAAAATACTCTGACCGGGGAGCGAAAGCACACCAGTTCCGCCTATCTTACGTTTGTTGCCATCGACCCGGACCTGCGACCGCATCGCGTGGTCCCGCTGATTCTGGAAACGGAAGACGACCGGCGGCGATTTCGCGAAGCGGGTGACCGGCGCCGGATGCGCCTTGCGTTGCGCCACAAGCACGCGCTCGCCGATGCTTGATCGTTCACTGCAGAGTTTATTCCGAGGAGCCTGCTGAGGCGGCCGTGCTTGCGCCCTTCGGCTCGGCGTTCAAGTAGTCGCGTACCGATTCCGCAGTACGAAAGCCCTGCTCGACGCATTTTCCAAGCGACGGCCCTTCGAGGTAATTTCCTGAGAAGAAGAGGCCCGGAATTTCCCGCAAGCCCGCTCGGATCGTCTCGACGATGTGGCCGTGCCCCAAATTGTACTGCGGCAATGCTCGAGGATATCTCCACACCGCGGCTGTGACGGGAGGCCCGGTGATATTCAGCACGCGTGCGTTTTCATTCTGCACGATTCCCGCGATTTCGTCCTCGCTCTTTCCGACGATCTCGGGGTCGCTCGCGCCGCCGGCAAAGCTGGTCAGGACGAGCATTCCCTCTCTCGCGCGACCGGTGAAAAGTGACGAATTCCAAATCGTCCCGAGGGTGCGAAGTTTTTCACTCCGGGGAACGAGAAAGCCAAACCCGTTCATCGGCCGAACCAGCTGACGTCGGTAATACGCGGCCGCAATTACGGCCACGGGCGCGTAGGCGATCCCGGACAACGCGTGCGCGAGGGGAAGTGAAAGAGGGCCAAGCAGTTGCGCGGCGATGTATGCCGGAGTTGCCATCACGATTGCCCTTCCCGACACTGTTTCCTCTCGCCCGGCTCGAGCGATGCGAAGCGAGTACACAGCGCCTTCCGGATGGTCGTCGCGGCGCAGCCCCGTAACACGCGAGCACGTCCGGACGCCTTCACCAAGCTTTTCCGCCAGCGCGCGAGTCAACGCTGCCACGCCGCGGCGAAATGAGCAGAGGGGAATTGGTCCTGATTCCTTCGCCGGACGCGATTTCATCGCGCCGCGCAAGATGCTGCCATATTTCCTCTCCCACTCCTCAAGCGACGGAAACGCAGATCGCAAGCTCAATTTTTCCGGGTCGCCTGCATAAACACCCGAAACGAACGGCGAAACCAAGTACTCCAGGATTTCGTGTCCGAATTTCCGTCGTACAAAACTCGCGACCGACTCGTCGTTTGCGGGAGGCCGCGTCCTCCAAAGTGCATCCGAAATGACTTTCCAACGCGACCCCGCACTGAGCAGGGACGAGGTCAAGAGTGCGGTCGGCGACATGGGGATCTCCTGCAGGTGGCCGTGGACCAGGACGTACCTTGGAGCGCGGGGATCAGCAGTCTGAAGTTCGCCTTCGAGGCCAAGTTCTCGGATGAGATCGAGCAGGATTTCCGTACCCTGAAAACTTTGCGGCCCGCAGTCGAACAAAAACCCGTCACGATCAACCGACCCGATCAGCCCGCCGATGCGGTCCTCCGCTTCAAAAAGCGTGGCGCTCACGCCGAGCTGGCGCAGACGATACGCGCAGGCGAGTCCTGAAATGCCACCACCGATGATCGTCGCTTGCGTGGGTCCGGCCATTTGTGCCTGATCCCTTAAAGTGTCTTCGAAAATATGGGCCGTTGGTCCATTTGCTGTTCGTGGAGATAGCGATCAAACGCCATCGCGACATTGCGAATAAAAATTCGGCCGAGCGCGGTGACACGAATTTCGCCGGACTCAAGAAGGACGAGGCCTTCAGACTGGAACTGCTCGAGCATCCCGAGTTCCTTTGAAAAATACTCATCGAAAGAAATCGAAAACTCGCGCTCGACCTCGTGCTTGGGAATAACCGTATGGCAGAGCAGACGGTTGATCACGGCGCGGCGGAGCTGATCGTCGGGCGAAAGGCGGTAGCCGCGCATCGTTGCGATCCCGCGTCCGGCGACAGCCGCTTCATAGGCCGGAACCTCGCGGCGGTTCTGCGCGTAGGCGTCGCCGATCGAGCTGATCGCGCTCACGCCCATGCCGTAAAGATCAGCGCCGGCCTTCGTTGTATAGCCCTGAAAATTTCGATGCAGGGTGCGATTCCGTTGCGCAACCGCGAGTTCATCATCTGGACGCGCGAAGTGGTCCATTCCGATGTAGAGATAGCCCGCGCCCAGGAATTTGTCCAGCCCCGCGCGGAAAATCCGGAACTTTTCCATTCCGTTCGGGAGATGCGCCTCAAACGATCCTTGCTGTTTTTTCAGCCACGGGACGTGCGCGTAGCTGAACATTGCGACGCGATCCGGCGCTAGCGTCAACACCTTTTCGATCGTCGCTTTGAAACTTTCTGCGGTTTGATAGGGCAGCCCGTAAATCAAATCCACGTTCAAGCTTTCAAATCCCAGCTCGCGCGCTGCCACGATGAGATCGCGAGTCAGCTCATACGGCTGGACGCGATGGATCGTCACCTGCACCTTCGGCTGAAAATCCTGAATCCCCATGCTGAGGCGGTTGAAACCGAGCCGCCGCAAAGTTTCGAGGTGCGCGCGGTTCGTCACGCGCGGATCGACTTCAATGCCGATTTCGGCGTCGGGGGCGAAAGTGAACCGGTCGCGCGTGTGTCCGAAAAGATCTTCCATCTGGGCGGGTGTCAGAAAGGTCGGAGTGCCGCCGCCCCAGTGAAACTGAATGACGGGCCGCTTCTTTGAAACAAATCGCCCAACGTGGGAGATTTCGCGCTTCAGTACGTCGAGATAAGGAATCGCGACGCCCTTGTCCTTTTGAATCGAAACATTGCACGCGCAAAACAGGCAAAGGCTCTCGCAAAACGGAATGTGCATGTACAACGAAATCGGCGTGCCCTTTACATCTGCACTCGCGTAAAACTGCTCGAGATCGTCAGGACCGATGTCGTCTTTCCAAACGGGCGCGGTCGGATAGCTCGTGTAGCGCGGCCCCGGACGATTATACTTATGCAAGAATTCGTCCGAGATCTGGCCGACCTCGAGTTTTTCCGCCGCTTTTGTCGTTGCGTCTCGCATCAATTGCCTTCGCGTCCGATTTGCGCTTGCGCGGGAAGCGGAGCCGTCTGCCCGGCGTGGACAAACGCTTTCGCGTTGGCCACCGGCGTCGTGGGCAAAATTCCGTGTCCGAGATTCAGGATGTGCCCTGCGCCTCCGGTTTTTTCGATCGCCTGGTGCGCGGCGTATCGAATGCCACCCTCGGTACCCAGTAAAATTGCAGGGTCCACATTTCCCTGTAGGGCCACGCGTCTCCCGAGCTTATTCCGCGCTTCTGCGAGATCTGTCCGCCAATCCACGCTTACGACATCGGCTCCGGTTCTCGCGAGACTTTCGAGAAGGTGAGCCGAACCCTTCGCATAAACGATGCGCGGCACGCCGCCTTCGCCCAACGCTTCCAGAATCATCTTTGTCGCCGGGAGTTCGAAGGCATCGTATTCAGACAGGCTCAATTCTCCGGCCCATGTGTCGAAAAGTTGGATCGCGGACGCGCCCGCTGCGATCTGCGCTCGAAGATATCCCGTCGTCGCGGCAGTAATTCGTTCGAGCAGATGACGCACGACCGCAGGCTCCTCGTGAATCATCCGTTTCGCTCGCGAAATATCGCCGCGCGTTTGCCCTTCGATCATATAGCAGGCCAGCGTCCACGGCGCCGCTGCAAATCCAATCACCGGGACGTTGGGACCAACGGCCTTGCAAATCGCGCGAATAGCATCACCGACGAACCGCGTTTCGCGCTCGGGATCGAATGAGTGCAGGCGCGCAACGCCGGTCGCATCCCGCACGGGATTTGAGAGCACCGGACCCGAATCGGGGACGTCGAGCGGCATTCCCATCGCCTCGGCTACGATTAAAATATCGGAAAATACGATGACCGCATCCACGCCGAGCACGCGATACGGCTGGAGCGAAACTTCGGCCGCCAGTTCCGGAGTCTTGCAGATTTCGAGGAAGGAGTGCTTTGCGCGGACTGCCTGGTACTCCGGCAGATAGCGGCCCGCTTGCCGCATGATCCACACGGGAACACGTTCAACTGGGACGCAGCGGCACGCACGCAGGAAGAGTTCCTTTCGATTTTCGTCGCCATGCGCCATAAGATTTTCGGGTTCCAACCCATGATAGCAGATGGCACATGCCCCCGCATCGCCCCCGGCAGAACAGGCGAAGGGACAGGCGAAAAACGCGCAATGCGTCGCCAAGCCTCATACTCTTGCGGAAACGCCGCAAGAGTCTCGCACGCCGATTTCGGCTGTATAATGCTTCATTAACTCGGAGAGAATTCGCGTCACATGAGCTACCATCTGGGATATCTGAGCTTGGCGCTCTACGTTGCAAGCTTCTTTTGCTACGCGCGAATCCTCTTTTCCCCGCAGGAATGGCTGGGAAGAATCGCGACGTTTCTCCTCGCCGCCGGTATTGTGTCCCATTACTTCGCCTTGCTCGAGCGCTCGCGCTGGATTCACGAGGTCCCGTACAACGACCTTTACGGTTCGATGTCGCTCTTTGCGTGGCTTCTCGGCATCACCTACCTGGGGTTGGAAATTTTTCATCGTCAGCGCTCGGTCGGAGCGTTTGTAACGCTCTTATTGATTATCTGGATCGGCTGTCTGGCCTTGTTCGCGCCCCAAGCGGCCCCGGCGCCTCCGCCTGCTCGCGGGGCGCTCTTCGCATTTCACGTCACGCTCAACACGTGGGCCTATGCGGCCTTTGCACTTTCATTTGTTCTCAGCGTGATTTACCTGGTCCAGGACCGCATCCTTCGATCGGGGCGCGCGGGAACCGCGTTCTGGCGTTTTCCGGCGCTCGACGTGCTCGACCGCATGTGCCAAAGCGGCGTATATGTCGGACTCGCCGCACTGATCTCAGGCGTCGTCATGGGCTTCATCTGGGCGCACCGGTTGACCGGAAGCTATCCGTGGACTGACTCGAAAGTCGTCGTCACTGTCGCCATTCTTTTCGTCTATGCCGCGTATTTATGGCTTTCCCGCAGCGCCAACTGGCGCGGAGCGCGTGCGGCTTTGCTATGTGCCGTCAATTTTTTGATCGTGATGTTCAGCTACACGTTTGTGAATCTCTATCTGACGAAGTTTCACCGGTTCTTCTGATGGCGAACGACTCCAATTCGGGGCGCACCGGCGCGGCGCGAATTCAAATCGCACTGATCGGCTGCAATCATCGCACCGCGCCCGTCGAACTGCGTGAGCGTGTTGCCTTTACCCCTCGACAGGCTTTGAGCGCCGCCGATGAGCTGTGCCACAAGGGCATTCTGGAAGAAGCGGTTGTGCTCTCCACCTGCAATCGGAGCGAGCTATACGGCGTTCCCGGCGAAGCGGGCCCGGCCGCTTCGGCCGCCATGGAGGAGTTTTTCACGTCGTTTCACCATGTGTCCCCTTCGGAAATGAACGGACGACTCTATCGCTGGGCTGGATCGGACGCCGTTCGCCACCTCTTTCGAGTTACGGCGGGGCTCGACTCGATGATGTTGGGTGAAGCGGAAATTCTCGGCCAGGTGCGCACGGCTTACAGTCAGGCGCTCGATCACGGCGCTACAGGTCCTGTGCTCAATCGCGTGTTCCAGGGCGCACTCGAAGTGGGGAAGAGAGTCCGCGCGGAAACGGAAGTTGGCGCGCGGCCGATGTCCGTTTCGCTCGCAGGCGTCAAACTCGCCGAGCGCGTGTTCGGCAATTTGAAGGGCCACTCCGCGCTCATCCTTGGCGCGGGCGCCGTTGCCGAGCAAGTGGTCGAGCATCTGCAAAGCCGGGGCATCGGGAGCCTGCGCGTCGTAAACCGTTCTTTCGACCACGCTGCGGAACTCGCGCGGCGCATGGGTGGCGAGGCCATCGAGTGGGAGTCGCTTGAAAAAGTTCTCGGCGTGCCCGACATTCTTGTCACTTCCGTCGGCAGCGCCGGCCCCGTTTTGACGCGCGAGTTGCTCGAACGCGCGATCGAGGCGCGCGGCGGGCGGCCCGTCTTCGTCGTGGATCTCGGCGTGCCGCGCAACGTGGACGCGGAGGCCGCCGGCCTCTACAACCTCTACCTCTACAACATCGACGACCTCGGCGAGATCGTCGAGCAAAACAAAAAAGCTCGCGAAGCGGAAATCCCGCGCGCGGAATCGATCATCAACGAGCACATTTCGAAATTTGAAGCGTGGCGCTCGGCGCTCGAGGTGCGCTCGATTGTGGACGATCTCCGCGACCGATTCCACAAGGACCGCGAAAACGTGATTCGCGAAAAGCTCGCGGAGATGAAGGACGTTTCGCCCGAGGAACGCCAGCGCATCGCGCATATCACCGAAGAATTGATCGAGCGTCTGCTCGAGCAGCCCTCTCGTCGTCTCCGCGTGGGCCGCGGCATGCGTGGCCGTCTCGCCGGAATCGACACTCTTCGTCATATCTTCGGCCTCGACGAGGAAAAAGATTGACGCCTCTGCGCATCGGCACGCGCGGCAGCAAACTCGCTCTCTGGCAGGCGAATCGCGTTCGCGAGGCGATCGAGCAATCGTATGGAGCGT
>JBAWGF010000071.1:0-2779 GCA_049592615.1 Candidatus Acidiferrales bacterium | reverse complement strand
GTCGCACCGCTTCTGTCTCGTGCTGGCGCAATTCGCGTTTCAATGCCAGCGGGCCCGCGTCGCCCTGCCGCCCGCCGCTCACCATGCGGCCGTGGTAGCAGGTCCCTTCGGGCGTGAGGAAATACTCCTGCGAATTTTCGTTCGCCATTCGCTCAGCAACCGCAGCGGTTCCGACCAGGTATGCCGCGCGCAATTTTCCTAGAAAATGCTTTGCCGCCGGGCCAATCGGATCGCGGAATTCGACGAGACCGTCGAGGCGGGCGATGATACCCGCGGGCAGAATCATGCCTGCGTCCGCTTCCGGCGCGTTGATTTTCAAATTGCGCAGCGAATCAACAAAGAACGTGGCGCGGCCGCCCATTTCGTCGCGCAGCAGGGCAATGCCCGCACGCGCGTGGTCGAACGATTCAACGACGACGTATTCAAGCTCTTCGCGGAGGAATTGCTCGATGGCGCCCTCGTATTTTTCCTCTACTTCGGCGTAGTCCGCGAGCAAGCCCACGGCGCGGAACCCTCGGGATTCGCCCTCGCCGTTTACGTTGAAAAGCTTTTGAACCGCGTCGGCCGTGTAAGCGCGCTCGCTCAGAATTTGTTCGATGGAAGCGTGGCGGGCTCGTTCGGCTGATAGTCCCTCGCGCGTGCGTTCCAGTTGCTGCGCGGTCTCCTGTTGTGTCCGCCGAAGTTCAACGAGATGCGTTTGCGCCCCGCGCACGGTAGCGCCGAGTCCCTGCGCGCGTTTTTCCGACTGCTCGAAGAAAGTTTCCGCGACCTGCGCTTTTTCAGCGAGCGAAGCGAATTCGGTTTCGATCGAGCGCATGGCGGCGGCCCGCTGCTCCTCGGCGGCCGTGTGCCGCCCCGCCGCTTCCTCCGCCTGAAGCGATTCGGCCTGTTCGCGAGCCGATTCTTCCACAAGCCGCCCGGCGAGCAGGCGCAACTCTTCCATGCGCGCCTCGAGCCGTTCCTGTTCGGCGGCGCTCGAAGAGGCTTTCTCCACCGTCCCGCGGAGTCCCGCCTCGAGAGCCGTCGTTTGTTCGCGAAGCGACGCTAGGGATTCGCGATGCGTTTCGATGCGCGTTGCAAGGTCCGATGTTTGCTTTTCGGCGGCTTCGATTTCAAAAGTGAGGCGCGCGGCGCGAGATTCAATTTGCGCCGCTTGCTCGCGATTAAACGTGATGCGGTTTTCCGCGCGGTCCAGATCGAGCGCGGTCTGGCCGAGAAGATTCTGAGTCTGGCGCAGCTCGGCGTCGAGCTCGTAGGTTCGCGCGCTCAAGCGCTCCTGCTCAGTCTCGAGTTCGTGCACCGAGCGGGCTTCGCGATTTTCGGCCGCATCCATTTCGCGCAGAAGAGTTTCGAGGCGAGCCGCTTCGATGTCCAGATGTTCGGCCTTGCTCGCGAGAACGGATCGCAGCAGCCCGCGCATTTGCTCGCGCAGCTCGGCGTAGCGTCGTGCCTTCGACGCCTGCCGCTTGAGCGAAGCAAGCTGCTTTTCGACTTCGACGAGAATGTCGTTGACGCGAGAGAGATTGATTTTCGAGGCTTCGAGTTTCGCTTCTGCGAGACGCCGCTTCGTCTTGTACATCGTGACCCCGGCGGCTTCTTCGATAATGGCGCGGCGCTCGGTGGGCCGTGAATTCAGAATCTGGCCGATGCGGCCCTGCTCGATGATGGCGTAGCTGTCCGGGCCAAGTCCCATGCCCATGAAAATTTCCTGGACGTCGCGCAACCGGGCCACGCGGCCGTTGATGAGGTATTCGCTTTGCCCCGAGCGGTACAGCCGCCGGCCGACGACGACTTCGCCGGGTTTCAATGCAATCGCAGGCTTTTCAGAAGCGCGCTTTAGCCACGGCTTGCCCTTGCCGGGAACTTCTTCGGTTGCATTCTCCTGCGCGGTCTCGCGCTCAAGCGAAGTCTCCGCCGCTTGCGGCGTCACTTCGGGATTGTCCGCGTCCAGCGGAGCCGCCTCAGCCGAAGTTTCCTCTGGTGCGTTCAGAACTTTCGCGACCGCGTCGGCCAAATCAGGGTCCACAAGCGTGAGCGTTACTTCGGCAAGGCCCAGCGGCGGGCGCTTGGCGGTGCCGTTGAAGATGCAGTCCGACATGCGCTCGGCGCGGAGCATCTTGTGGCTCTGCTCGCCCAGCACCCAGGAAATAGCGTCCACCACGTTCGACTTGCCGCAACCGTTCGGCCCGACGATGCACGTGATGCCGGTGCCGGCGAACGTAATCGGCGTCTTCTCGAAGAACGACTTGAATCCCAGCAACTCGACTTTGCGGAGTTTTAGCACCCGGAGCCTCGCACGGTTCGCCTCTTATGCCTTATCGGCACACGAAGCTTCAATTTAAACTTTCGTCGGAGGATTTTCGAGACAAAAACGTAGGCGGGTCGATAGGAATAGGCCCAGCCGCCTGGCGCTACGATTCGGCGGTTACGGGAAGACAAATTAGCATGGCGAGCGAAACGTGTAAAGCGTGGTTTTCCATAGTGTGCGAAGTACTTAGCACGTAGGCGCGGCGGGCTGAGAAGTTTTAGGCGTGGCAGGGGATCATCCGTGTGAGCCTATTTTCGGGCGATGCTAATCCTTGCTTCCTGCAGCTCCGGGCGATCGGCCGTGGGGTTCGAAATCTCAACGAGCTTGGCATAAAACTCCCGGGATTCCGCTGCGTTCCCGGCAAAGTTGGCGGCCCGCGCTGCGCCATACAGCGCATCGAACCGATTCGGCGATTCCTTCAGGGCAGCCTTGTATTCCACGAGAGCATCGGCTGGCCGCCGAAGCTCTACC
>JBAWGF010000070.1:0-13707 GCA_049592615.1 Candidatus Acidiferrales bacterium | reverse complement strand
TTTGGCAAGAATATTGCAGCTCGCAAGGGTGGCCAGCCACATTTAGAGATCGAGGTGAAGCATGAAGAGAATTGCTTTAACTGTGGCCACGCTGAGTCTTTTGTGCGCGACGGTTCTTTACGGAGCGGGTCCGAGCGCAAAGCGAACGAGCGGCTCCGCTGGAAGCGCATTCGCGATGCAAGAAAAGTCCGCGCCGCAAGAACAGGTGACGAGTTTTTCAGGAATCATTGCCAGGAACGGCGACAGGTTTGTCCTGCGAGACGACGCCAACAAAGCCTGGTACGACCTGGACGATCAAAAAACGGCGGGAAAATTTGACGGCAAGAAAGTCCGGGTAACGGGAACGCTGGACGCCGCCAACAATACAATCCGAGTAAAAGCAATTGAAGAAGCAGCAGCCTGATTGAATGAGCTGCCTAGATAGCGGGGGTGCCGGATGATGCGGCCCCTCCTCAATTTGCAATGCCGACATTTTTAAATCCAATCTCCAATGAGGAGCATCCGTGAGACTAAGTCTGCGGTTGATTCTCTTCCTGGTCCTGGGGATCACACTCGTTACATTCGTTGTCGCGAGGAATGAGGTGCGCTCGGAGAAGCGCGGACTCCGCGCCGATCTCGAGAGGCGCGCGGAGATTCTCGCCGAGAGTCTGCAAGAGCTTGTCGAGCCAGCACTGGAGAGAGACTCGAAGACCCAACTCCAGCACATCGTGGAGCGATTCGGGAACCGCGAGCGACTGGCGGGCGTGGCGGTTTACAGCGCCGATGGCGTGGTGCTCGCGGAAACCTCCACACTGACGGGCCGCATGGACCCGCCGCCGGTGCCATTTTCACAAGTCATCGCACGAGATCGGGGAACCGGCGAGTATCTGGAATTCGGCGGCAAGACGATGCACGTGTATTACCTGCCGCTGCATAGCCGATCCTCGGCGGATGGCGTCCTCGCGATATTTCACGATGCCGGATACATCGAGGAGCAGAGCGCGCGAATCTGGCGCGAGACGCTGTGGCACGTGATCGCGCAGGTTCTCTTGATCGTCCTCGTTACGGTTTTCATCATTCGATGGACGATCATTCTCCCCATTTCCCGTACCGCGCAATGGATGAAGGAATTGCGCATCGGCCGGATTTTGCCGCGTCCGAATCTTCCGAGGGAGGATTTTCTCGCTCCATTTTCAGAAGAAGTGGTGCACTTAACGCGAAGCCTGGCGGAAGCGAGGGCGGCTGCGGAGGAAGAGGCACGCCTGCGCGACACGGGCGAATCGCTTTGGACCCCCGAGCGTTTGCGAGTGAGCATCTTGAACAAGACTCAGCAGAGCCCGTTGTTTGTCGTATCCAACCGCGAGCCCTACATGCACGTGCACCGGGGGAAAGGAATCGAGACGATTGTTCCGGCAAGCGGCCTCGTGACCGCACTCGAACCGATTCTCCGCGCGTGCGACGGCTGCTGGATCGCGTTCGGCTCGGGAGATGCCGACCGGGAAACGGTTGATGAACACGATCGCCTTCGCGTTCCGCCAGAAAAGCCGGAGTACACGCTGAGGCGCGTCTGGCTTTCGAAGGAAGAAGAGGACGGCTACTACTACGGATTTTCGAACGAGGGCCTCTGGCCATTGTGCCACATCGCGCATACTCGCCCAGTTTTCCGCGCATCCGACTGGCAAAACTACGAGCGGGCGAACCGCAAATTTGCCGACGTCGTGCTGGAGGAGATGGCCGGCGCCGAGCACGCTTTGTTGCTCGTGCAGGACTATCACTTTGCGCTGCTGCCGAGAATGGTGAAGGAAGCGCGTCCGGACGCGCGAATCGCAATTTTCTGGCATATCCCGTGGCCTAATCCGGAGGCCTTTGGGATTTGTCCCTGGCAACGCGAGTTGCTGGATGGACTTCTCGGTGCGGACTTGATCGGGTTTCACATCCAGGCGCACTGCATCAATTTTCTCGAGACGGTGGATGCTGCGCTCGAATCGAGGATCGAGTGGGAACGCTTTGCCGTTCGTCGCCACGGGCAAATCACGCTCGTTCGCCCCTTCCCGATCAGCGTGGACTTTCGCGAGGCACTGGCGGAACCCGAGTCCGAGTCGCACGATTCGACTTATGTTCTGCGCTCGACGCTATTGAAGAATCTGGGAGTCGAAGCGATGTTTCTCGGCGTGGGCGTGGATCGAATCGATTATACGAAAGGAATCATCGAGCGGTTTCGAGGCATCGAGCACTTTCTCGAAAAGTGGCCGGCGTACATCGGAAAGTTCACGTTCGTGCAAATCGGAGCGCCCAGCCGGACTCGAATTCCCCGTTATCACGATTTTCTGACCGAAGTGGAATCGGAAGCAGCCCGCATCAATTCGCGCTTTGAGACTCCGAATTGGAAGCCCATCGTGCTGCTGACGCGCCACCACGGGCATGATGAAATCCAGCCTTTCTATCAAGCTGCCGATTTCTGCATGGTGACATCGCTTCACGACGGCATGAACCTCGTGGCGAAGGAATTCATAGCGGCGCGAGCGGATGAAGAAGGCGCGCTCATTCTGAGCCAGTTCACCGGTGCGAGCCGCGAACTGCGCGATGCGATCATTGTGAATCCGTACGACGTCGAGCAATTGAGCGAGGCGATCCGAACGGCGCTCGAAATGGATCCTCAAGAGCGCCGGACTCGCATGCGGCGCATGCGCCGGACGGTGAAAGAGCACAACGTGTACCGATGGGCGGGGAACCTCATCGCCGAGCTTTCTGAAATCCGCATCGAGGAACCCGAGCCGGACTTTAGCCACACATCCTCGGCGAGTTGACCGATGCAGAGAGAAGAGATCAACACGCGGAAAGATCGGACTGGCGAAGGCCTGCGGAAAGGGATGCGCGCGCAATTCGCTTTCAAACCCGGGCGTTTGCCGCGTCACTTGTTTCGAGCGTGGCCGGAGATTGCCTCGCGCGTGCGAACCGCCGATTTCATTGCGGTCCTTTTGGACTTCGATGGCACGCTCGTGAATTTCCGGCCGCGGCCCGGGGACGTCCGGCTTTCGGTTCAAACGAGACGCGCGCTCGAAGCAATGGTTCGTCATCCGAATCTACTGCTTGCAATCATCAGCGGACGAAAACTCCGCACCCTTCGAGAAATTATCGGTGTGGATGGAATCCGCTGCATCGGATTGCACGGAGCGGAAGAAGCAGGGAAGTCGCAAGGAATGAGCCAGAGGAGCAGGAAGTCTATCCTCGGTGCAAGGCGCCTTGCCGAATCAAAACTTCATGCTCTCCCAAAGGTCTGGGTCGAAGGGAAGGGCCTGAGTTTTGCAGTTCATTATCGCGGCGCCGCGGAAGCGTCGGTGAAGGCTGCGGACCGAATTCTTTGCGGGATTCTGGCGCCGGTTCGCGACGCGCTCCGCGTGCTGCGGGGAAATCAAGTCTGGGAAGTAGTGCCGCGGGAGATATTGGGAAAGGGGGCCGCAGTGCGTGACCTTCTGGATGAGTTGCCCGGCAAGACGCTTGCCGTTTACGTCGGCGATGACGACACGGACGAGAGCGCATTCGCCGCTTTGCCGGATGAAATTACGGCGAGAGTCGGAAGGGTGCGCGGCACAAAAGCGAAGTATTACCTGCGCAATCCCGACGAAGTGCGCCAATTTCTTCAAAGACTGGAGAGAACACTTCCTTGAGAGCGAACGAACCGTTTGAGTTTGCCACCGCTTCGTACCTGGTCCGCATAGGAAATCAGGAATGTGGAAGCCTGGTGGAATTGCAGAAGGGGATCGAAGACTGCAGCGACGGGTCGATCTTTTATCACACGTTCCAGAGTCTGGGCCGGCATCACTTCCTTACCGAAGGGTTTTCGAACGATTTCGCGCAATGGGTTCTCGGCTCATGCAATCGCCCGGCTCTGGCGGAACAACTTGCGTCACTCGATATACGCGATTACGTCGCCCTGGCGGACCTGCGCGGCGATCTACGCCGAATCGTCGGAGACTACTGCGAAGCGAATCCTCGCGAGGCGCTTCAGGCCGCTTTCGAGGCTTTCTTTTTCTGCGAGACAGTCGAGGAGGAAGTGCCGCTTGGGATTCGCGCCGCCACACTCGAGGAATTCCGCGATGGCTTGAAGGATTTGCCTCACGCTTCGCTGCAATTCCACTTCATAACTTCACGCCTGCGGCTTCATTTGCGGACGAATGATTTTTCTCACTGGCTGTCGAAGGAAATGGGGCTCAAGGACCTGGCGCGAAGAGTGGATCAAATCGACATTTATACAAATACGCTCGACGGCTCGCGCGCGAAGATCATGAGCCTCGTGGGAGGCGAAATCGGACGATGACGCAAACCCAGGTGGAAGCTCGCGGAAACAAGCTGGACGATTACGCCGGCCTGCTCGGCAGCGGAGAAATTGCCGAGTTGCGCTCGCTCGCGGCGCGGCTCCACGGGCGTTCGATTCAGATGGTGAACTCGACGTCCGTTGGCGGCGGTGTCGCAGAAATTTTGACGCGGCAGGTTCCTCTTATCGAGGAACTCAATCTCGCCATCCGCTGGGACGTCATCACAGGCGGCGACGACTTTTTTTCCATCACAAAAGCGTTTCATAACGCGCTGCACGGCGGGAATTACGATCTGCCGGACGCGAGCTTTCAAACATTTCTCGCCTATACGGAACAAAATCGCGCCCACCTGCGTTTTGATGCTGATTTGACGGTGATCCACGATCCTCAGCCGGCGGCGCTCATCGATGCCAGGGCCGGCAAATCCGGTCATTGGGTCTGGCGCTGCCACATCGACTTGTCGCAGCCGAACCAAAGGGTGTGGCAGTTCCTTGCGCCATTCGTCAATCGCTACGATGCAGCCATTTTTTCTTCCCCTTCCTTCGCGCGCCAGTTGCCCATACCGCAATTCCTTTCTTACCCTTCGATTGACCCACTCTCAGAGAAGAATCACGAAATCGAGCCGGAATTCATCGCGTCCGTAATGGAGCGATTCCATATCGATGCGCGCCGCCCGATATTGACGCAAATCTCGCGGTTCGACCGGTTGAAGGATCCGATCGGAGTGGTTCGCGCCTACCAAATCGTGAAGCGCTATTTTGATTGTCAACTTGTGCTGGCCGGCGGCGGCGCGGCCGATGATCCCGAAGGCGAAAAGGTTCTCGCCGAAGTCCGCGAAGCAGCGGGAAAGGACCCGGACGTTTTCATCCTCGACCTGCCGCCATGGAGCGCGCTTGAAATCAACGCGCTCCAACGCGCGTCCACGATCGTCATTCAAAAAAGCCTTCGCGAGGGATTCGGACTGACGGTGACAGAAGCGCTCTGGAAGAAAAAGCCGGTTGTGGCGTCTGCCGTGGGCGGGATCCCGACGCAGGTCATCCACAAGCACACTGGAATGCTCGCGCACTCGATCGAAGGGACGGCGTACCAGATCCGTTTCCTGCTCTCCAATCCCCGAATCGCGCAAAAGCTGGGAGAACAGGGCCACGAACACGTTCGTGAGAATTTTCTTATCATTTCGAACATTCGCCGTTTCCTGACAATGTTCCTGCATTTTCAGCGCGAGAACTGAACGGCTCGAACGGATCAGTGTTTGCTTTCAATCTGTTCCGCTGAGGGACGAAGACCGAAGGCGTGGGCGTGAAATTCGAGCGAAGCGGGCAGATGCTCTGCGAAGTAAACCCAATTGTGACTGCCGGGATAGATATGGAATTCGTGGGGAATGAGGCGGGAAGCCAGCACCCTGTGAAGCGATTCAGCACCCGCATCGAAACCGTAATTGTCCTCCGAGCCACAGTCGAAATAGATTTTCAGCCTGGCAAGTTTGGCGCTGCGAGCCAAACGGAGCGGGTTGTTCGCTTCCCAGAAGGCGCGCTCGGGCGGCGAACCGAACACGTCGCCTAGAATTTGCATGCGGGCCGACTTCTGAGATTGGCCGAGTGCGATGTCCGGTAGTTTGTCGATCAGAGCCGCGCTTTGTGCGGTCACGGATACGAAAAGCTCCGGATGGCGGAATGCGAGGCGCAAAGCACCGTAGCCACCCATCGAGATTCCTCCCACGCCGCGAAACGCACGCCCCGCGCGGATTCGATAATGGCCTTCGATGAAGGGCAGAAATTCCTGCAACATAAAATCCTCGTATCGAACGCTCCCGTCGTGCGAGTTGATGTAAAAACTGACGCCTGCCGCCGGAGTCACGATGAGAAATTCACCGAGCTGATGCTGTTCCCAGAGGTCTTCGGCCATATTCCATCCGCCGGAATGAAGAAACATCTGTTCGTTGTCGCCCAGGCCGTGGAGAAAATAAAGGACGGGGTAGCGGCGAGTTTTTTCCGCGTCGTAGGTGGGCGGCAAAAGAATGCAATAGGCCACGGAATGGGCGAGGATTTTGCTTGGCATCGACTGGCATTCCGCGCGGCCGGTGGCCGCATACGCCGGATGAGACGGAATCAAAAACAGAAAAGCCAGCGCGGCCATCCCGGCGCGCACGGATTTATTCATATCGCAGGGCCTCGACGGGGTTTAGACGCGCGGCGCGCGAGGCGGGATAAAGTCCGGCGGCGAGGCTGACAATGACAGCAAACGCGATGGCACTCAGCACAAGCCACCAGGGCACCGAGAAAACGTGGGCAGCGGGCAGGTTTTGCCGCTGCAAATAAATATTCGTGCCGATCGTGACGGCTTTTCCAATGAGCCAACCGAAACCGACGCCGAGGATTCCACCGAGCAAACCCATCACGCCAGCCTCCACGAAGAAGAGTTGTTTGACATCGCGGTCGGCTGCACCCAGGGCCTTGAGAATACCGATTTCGCGCCGACGCTCGAGAATGGCCATGACGAGCGTATTGATGATGCCGAGAGTGGCGACCGCGAGCGCGAGGCTGCCGAAAATCGCGAGCAAAAGGTCAAACACTGCGAAGAAGAGGCGCAGATTCCGCGTCGCGTCGAGCAGTGAAAAAGTGGAGAAGCCCATCGCCTTAATTGCGGTTTCGATTCCTTCGACCTGCGAAGGACTTTTGGCGCGCACCGACATGCTCGCGTATGTAGGTTTTGCGCTCCCTCCACGCACCACGTCGCGCAGGTCATTCACCTGCGCGGCCCGCAGCGCCGTTGCAACTTTGAGCGGGATAAGAAGGCGACCACTCCCGAAGCCGCCGAATCCGGCGGCGGGTTCAGTCTCAACGATGCCGACGATGCGGAGCTTCTTCTCGCGAGGAACGACCGAGAAGCCGCCACTGGCCGTGTCATTGCCGTCGCCGTTCGCTCGATTGGAAGCTCCGGCTTGCGGTTCGAGTGCCTGGCGCTCCGC
Organism: Candidatus Acidiferrales bacterium; assembly: GCA_049592615.1. GTDB lineage: Bacteria > Acidobacteriota > Terriglobia > Acidiferrales > UBA7541 > Palsa-295. Next base: position 6,444 of record JBAWGF010000070.1, on the reverse strand, counting down.
GTAACGCAGTACGAGTTCCTTGCCGAGCAAGCTGCGAGGCTGGTCAGACAAATCTTTCGCGAATTCGATTTGCAGAATGGCTTCGTCGGCGTCGGGTCCGGAGAAAAAGCTTCCCTGCACCTCATCGTACGAGCCGTTTCCCTGTGCCGATGCAGGCACTCCCGCCACCATCGTCGTGTAGGGATTTCCGGCGAAGCGCACTTCCGTCATAAATCGGATCTGCGGAAACACTTCAATTACGTTCGGCAGTTTTTCCATTTCTTCGCGAACCGAATCATCGAGAGGGCGAAAGTCGTGCGGGGCAGAAGCACTCGGCGGCGCGGGGCGGCCAAAGCCGCGCAGATTTGATTTTGGCATCACGACGACTGTGTCGAACAGCCCGGAGCGAGAGAGCCGCTTCGACGCAAGCTCCTGCAAACCCACGCCGAGAGAAAGCATTGCAACCAGGGAAGCGACGCCGACCGCGACGCCGAGGGTCGTCAGGGAATTGCGCAGCACGGACTCGCGCAGGTTGCGCAGCGCGAGTTCACCGAGGTCGCCCGCTTTCATCGCTTCACCCCGTCGCTGACCAGTTTTCCGTCAGCAACCGTGGCGATTCGATCGGCGAATCGCTCGGCGAGCTGGCGTTCGTGTGTGACGAGAATGATCGTCATCCCGAGCGAACGCTGAATCTCGCGAAGAAGGAGCATGATCGATTCGCCCGTCGCGCTGTCGAGGTTGCCAGTCGGCTCATCGGCAAAAAGAATCGCCGGGCGGTTCACGAGTGCGCGCGCAAGTGCCGCACGCTGCTGCTCGCCGCCTGACAGCTGGCTTGGGCGATGGGTCAGCCGCTTCTCGAGATGCACACGCTCCAGCGCTTCCTGCACGCGCCCCGGCCGGTCGCTGCGTTCCACTTCGGCCAGGCGCAGCGGCAGCTCGACATTTTCCTCAAGCGTCATCCGCGGCAGCAGATTGAACGACTGAAAGACCATTCCGACAACCCGGCTGCGATATCGCGCCAACTCGAGCGGCGACATCTCAACCAGATTGCGGCCCTGCGCGATGACGGCGCCGGAAGTGGGCCGATCGAGGCCGGCCATCAAATTCAAGAGAGTGGATTTGCCCGAGCCGGAGCTCCCGAGCAGCGCGAGAAATTCTCCTGTATGGACGTCGAGCGAAACGTCATCCACGGCGCGAATCAGCGTCGAGCCCATTTCGTAATGCCGCGAGATGCGATCCGCGCGGACGGCAACACCATCAATTGCAGTTATCATTGGCCCTCAATGTTACTACGCACGGGGCGCATTCCACGTTACGACGAAACTGCGGCCGCAATCATTGCGACCACGAAATTTTGTGCGCCGCCAACGGCTTGAGAAGCAAATATCGCTCTGCTATCCTGCCTTCGGGAGGTTTTGGATGGCGCAAAGCAGCGTTCCAATCGGTATTGCAAGCAGTCGCGCCGACCAATCCCGCGTTCTCACTCGCGCGGCCACCGTTCCCTGGTTTGTGTGGACCGGCGTTATCGCCGTTTCCTCGATCGCGTTCGGATTGTACTGGGACATTTCCTGGCACATGACGATCGGGCGCGACACGTTCTGGACTCCCGCGCATCTCGCGATCCATTTTGGCGGACTTCTCGCGGCCTTCACATGCATGTATCTGATTTTTTCGACAACTTTTGGCAACGATCCGGCAGCGCAGAATGCTTCCGTCAAAATGTGGGGATTCCGAGGACCTCTTGGCGCGTTCCTTACGGCCTGGGGCGGAGTCACAATGGTCACGTCGGCGCCGTTCGACAATTGGTGGCACAACTCGTTCGGACTCGACGTGCAAATTTTGAGCCCGCCGCACGTGGTCCTGGGGCTGGGAATTCTGGGCGTGGAATTCGGCTGCTTGCTGCTGGTTTGCGCGGAGAAGAATCGCGCCGAAGGCCCGATTCGCGACAAACTGACATGGCTTTTCCTTTATCTCGGCGGGCTCGGACTCTTCCTGCACCTGCTACTCGTATCCGAATATGCCAACCCGAACATGATGCACAGCGCGGTTTTTTACCGCGCGCACTCTCTCGGGGCGCCGCTTTTGTTGATTGCCTACGCGAGAGGCTCGGCGAATCGTTGGGGCGCGACAATCCTGGCGGCTATCTACACGATCATGAGGCTGGCGGGCCTGTGGTTGTTTCCGCTCTTTCCCGCGACGCCGAAATTGGGTCCAGTGTATACGAACGTCACGCACATGGTGCCGCTGGAGTTTCCAATTCTGATTATTATTCCCGCGATCGCTCTCGATATTGTTCTCAACCGCTCTGCCGGCCGGAATAAATGGTTTTTGGCGCTCTGCGCCGGGAGCGCATTTTCGGTCACGCTTATCGCGGTGCACTGGCCGTGGGGCGAGTTCATGATTTCTCCGCTTGCACGAAACTGGTTTTTCGGAATGATTTATTTTCCCTACCAGTTTCCGATTTCAATGCATCAGCTCGCCTATCAATTCCAGCAGAATGAATCCACGCGGGCGGCATTCTGGCTCGGGATGGGAATTGCATGGGTATCTTCCATCGTTGCCGCGCGCGTGGGGTTAGCTTTTGGCGGCTGGCTCTCGCGCATCCGTCGCTAGGCAATCGTGAAAACACATCGCATCGCCGCGCTATTCGTCTCGCTTCTGCTCGCGGGCCCGTGCGTGGCGCATGTCGGAAGCCCGGATGTTTATTTTCAGGGCGACGCGGGCGCGTATCACTTGATCGTGACGGTGCGCACACCGAAGATGGTTCCGGGCGTCGCTGAAATTGACATCCGCAGCAGCGCACCCGGCGTGCGGCAGATCAAAATTGTCCCGCTCTACATCGTCGGGCCTGCGTCGAAATTTCCGCCGCCTCCCGATGTCCTGTTGCCATCGAAAGTTGATCCGCAATTTTTTTCGGGAAAGCTGTGGTTGATGGCGTCGGGCTCGTGGCAAGTGAGAATTGAAGCCGACGGCGACAAAGGCGCTGGCACGCTGGCGGTTCCCGTTCCTGCCGCTGCTCGCAGCACCCTGCCGATGGAAAAAAATCTGGGCGCGATATTAGCGGGGCTTTTGCTATTGCTGGTAGCTGCGATCGTTTCGATTGTGGGCGCGGCTCGCCGAGAAGGAGAGTTGGAATCGGGCGTGCCGGCCGGACGGCGAGAGAAGCGCGGGGCGCGAATCGTGATGGCGATAACCACGCTCATCGTGGGGGTGATGTTGGCGCTCGGCGGTTGGTGGTGGAAGGCTGCCGCGGCCAATCGTGCCGACCTGATGATTTATAAGCCGCCGCAGCTCTTCGTCTCCCTGATTCCGGGAGACAGAATGCTTTTGCGAATCGACGAATCCCCGTGGCATATTCGCCGCGCGGGAACGATGGGAATCGGGCTTATTCCTGATCACGGACATCTCATGCACCTCTTTTTGATTCGCGTGCCGCAGATGGATCGGTTCTATCATTTGCATCCGGCCGAGGATAAGGGCGGAGTTTTTCTCGACGAGCTTCCACCGATTGCAGCAGGGCAGTACCAAATATTTGGGGACATCGTGCGCGAAACTGGTTTTCCCGACACGCTCACGGCGAAAATGGACATTCCTGAAACGACGGGCCGCCCGCTCGCAGGTGACGACTCGGAAGCGGTTGCTCCGCCGCTGGCGGAGGGTTCGACGGATAACATGGCGGCGGATCTTTCCGGTGGGGCGCGAATGATATGGGAGCGCGACTCCGGCCCGCTGAGGTCGAATCAATTGCTTATGTTTCGATTTCGCGTCGAAGATGCGAACGGAAAACCAGCGACAGATCTCGAGCCGTACATGGGGATGGCGGGTCACGCCGAGTTTGTGCGGTCAGACTTGAGCGTCTTCGCTCACGTTCATCCCGACGGTTCAGCGCCGATGGCGGCGGTGCAATTGGCGGATGCGAGCTTCCCAGGCAAGACGGCTGATGTGTCCGCGATGACCGGAATGGTGATGGGGCCGATCTCGTACGAAGTTGTGTTTCCGTACGGCTTCCCGAAGCCGGGCCTGTACCGCATATTCGTCCAGGTCAAACGCGGCGGCCACGTCGAGACGGGCGTCTTCGACGCGCACGTGAACTGAATTTTTACGGCTGTCAGGCGCTGGGTCTTTCGGGCACAGGCTGGGTGGCGAAGAAATCTTCATGGAAGCGTTTGGCATAGGACGCGAGCAACTCCTCAATGCGCTCGGCCTTCGTGGAGCGCAACACAAATCCCGCGTGATGATGCCTCGGAATGCGAATAACGATTTCGGGGTCGGCGTAGGCCGACGTGTCCGGATTCTCCTGCCTCGCGAGTGAAATGATGGCGCCGGCGTATTCGTGCCGCGGCTTTGGGAGGTGATATGGTTTTTTCCCGCCGCCCACTTCGATGTGCGCCCATTCCCGCCAGAGGTTGATTCCCGTTGCCGCTTCGATCACGTCCGAGATGTGCGCGCCACCGACGCGCGCGGCAATCTCGATGAAATAATATTTTCCGCCGTCGTGCGCGCGGAGAAATTCAGCGTGCGTGACGCCGCGCACGAATCCCAGCGCCTCGATCACCTCGACGTTGATTTTCTCAAGCGTTTTCGACTCAGTGGACGAACGCGGGAGCGTGCGCGTGGTGAAGATGCCGCCCTGATGTGAAACTTCGAGCGGCGGCAGACCGTAGGCATGCGCTTCGGCGAACACAATCTTGCGTTCGGAGACGATGCTATCCACGTGAAAGATGTCTCCGGGCACGAATTGCTCGAGGAGATAGAACGACTGCTGGTCGCCGAGCTGATCGAGCCACGGCCAGAGATCATCCCCGTGATGGATCTTCTTCATGCCGATTCCGGAAGCCTGCGAGCGTGGTTTCAAAAGCCAGGGCGGTTTCACGCGCGCCAGAAAATCTTTCAAGGCGTCATGGTTGAGCACGTGGATGAATTCCGGCACGGAGATTGCCGCTTCTTTCGCGCGGCCTCGCATGGCCAGCTTGTCGCGAAAGTAGCGCATGGTCGTCAAGCCCATCCCGGGGATGCGGAGGTGCTCGCGCAGCGCAGCGACATTTTCCATGTCGAATTCGTCAAGCGCGACGATGCGATCGATCGGCTGCGTTCGCGCCGCATAACTGACGGCATGGACCAGGCCCTGCGTCGGCAAATCCTCCGGCATGTAAAACATTTCATCAATCGAATCGCGCGGCCAATCGGCATTGCGTAGCTTTTCGACGGTGAGAAGCAGCACGCGGCAGCCCTCGGCTTTGCAAGTGCGGAGAAATTCCTGTCCCTTTTCGTAGGAGCTGATGCAGAGAATCGTAAGTGGGCGAGTTTCCGGCACGGAGAGGTCTTAGAATCCTTTCCGGATGAATCCAAACTGGGAACGCGGATTATACAGCCGTCTCGCCGCCGGGAAATAGAAATTGAAGCACGGGACCGACGCGCTGCGCCCACGCAGCTTCGTTGTGCTGGCCGCCCTCAATCTCTTCGTAGTGGAGGTCGTGGATATGCCGCCAGCCATTGCGAGAAAGTACGTCGCGCAGGGCGCGAGCATCTTCCACGGTGTGCTCCGCTTCTCTGGTGCCAACGTCGAGCCAAATGCGCGGCCGAGCCTTGCTTCGGGAACGTGCCGCGTAATTGACAATCCAGTGGCGGTCCCACCAGACTGAGGCCGAAAGCGCGGCGAGCCTTCCGAAGATTCGTGGGTAGCGCAAGCCAAGGTAGAGCGAAAGGAGACCCCCGAGAGAAGAACCGCCGAGACCGGTGTGCGCCGGTCCCGATAGCGTGCGGTATTCCGAATCGATAAAGGGCTTGATCTCCTTAAGCAGCATGCTGCCGTAGCGGTTGGCGCCACCGCCGCCAAGCTTTCGGACCCGCGACGGCGTGTACTCGCGAACGCGCTGCTTGCCCGTGTTGTAAATCCCTACGATCACGAGCGGCTGAATTACCCCTTCCGCAATCAGACGGTCGGCTGTCTCACCCATCTGCCACGCGGTGCCGCCGAATGCCGTCGCAGGGTCAAACAGGTTTTGGCCATCCTGCATGTAAAGAACGGGAAAACGCCGCGTGGGATTTGCCAGATACGGCCCGGGAAGATAAACAATCACATCGCGCTCGCCCGGAAGAAAGCGTGAGTGACCGTGTTCGTGTTTTCGATATTGCCCTTGAGCGGAGATGGTTGATTGTGTGTCAGCGTTCGAGGCTGGGGGCAATCGTTTTCCCTTCATGAATAATTCGCCGTGAGCATGGAATGCCTGATTGAACGCAAGCGATTTTTTACAGTCAGCCAAGATACCAGAGACCGGTGCCGTGCACGAATTTGGGATGCGAATTGTTTCCGTTTGGCACTCAGCGCAAAGACCGTATAATACCCGCCGTTTCAATCAACAGCCGCAATTTCAAACGAAATTCGGGAGCAAAATGCGACGGGAATATCATCGCTGGTACTCGCACCGCCTGGGGAGGGACATGGGTGTAGTGGTCTATGGGCAC
>JBAWGF010000069.1:0-23865 GCA_049592615.1 Candidatus Acidiferrales bacterium | reverse complement strand
TCACTCGCCATGGTGTTCCTCTTCACCGGGGGCACGGCGTCCGCGCAAGACAAGGCGCAGGCAAAGATTCAATCGTCTTCGATTCAGATTCTCATGGTCACGTCGGACGAAGTGAAGCTCCCCATCGAATTTCAACTGGCGCTCTATGAGAACCTGATCGATCAGGTGCAAAAGACCAACAAATTCCAGCACGTGTACCGCGACGGCGATACGAATGCCGCGGGCGCCGCCGATCTCGTGACACTTCACAGCAACGTGTATGGATTCAAGCAGGGCAGCGAGGGAAAGCGGCAGGTTACCACGGTCGCGGGCGCCACGCAGATCAAGGTGCACGTTCTGATTACGGACAAAGCCGGCAAGCAAGTGCTATCGCAGGACACCACCGGCAACGTGCGCTTCATCGGCGGCAATCTGAGAGCCACGTTCGACTTCGCGAAGAAAGTGGCGCAAATCCTGGTCACGAACTTCCAGTAGTTGCGGCATCGAGCGCTTCGAACCAACTTTTCAACGCCGGGCGCGCTGATGGTGCGGGTGCGGCGCAATTCCTAAAATTTGCGACGCGCCTGATCTTCCGTTGCACGGGGCCATTTGAGGATTGCGCGCGTTCCCCCAAAGATCCGCGTTTCTAAGATGAGACGAGCAATTATGAGGATGGGGCGCGCAGTCCTGCTTATTGCAATCCCGCTTGGGATTTCGGCGACGCCGCAGAAGGCTCTCGCACAGGGCGCTGCGGGTGCGGGCGGCTCCTCCACCACTTCCTCCTCTCAAGACGCAAGCGCCAAGCATGTTGCGCCGGGCGCGACTTCGCGCTACGCGAAACCCTCTGAAGCGAAGAAATTTCACAACTACCTATTCGACGCGTTCGGCCCCTATGCCATCGGCGCAGCCGCGCTCACTGGCGCGATCACGCAGGCGAAGAATAGCCCGCCTGAGTGGGGGCAAGGCATGGAGGGCTTCGGCAAGCGAGTCGGCTCGACCTTCGGAATTGCGCTCGTCACCACGACCACCCGCTACGGGCTCGCCCGGGTCTTCGGCGAGGACACGATCTACTATCGTTGCGAATGCTCCGGCATCTTTCCGCGTCTGGGCCACGCCCTGATTTCGACCGTCACGGCGCGCCGTGGGGATGACGGTCATCGCGTATTTTCGTTTCCGGCGCTCGCGGCTCCCTACGCCGGCACAATGACGGCCGTGCTCGGCTGGTACCCCGGGCGCTACGAACCGATGGATGGCTTCCGCATCGGCAACTTCAATCTCGCGATCGAGGCCGGAAAAAACATCGCGCACGAACTCCTCTGGGGCGGCCCGCACACTCTCATGGCCAGGATGCGCCACAAAAACTGACGCCCGCCTCGTAAATTGTTTCCGTCAGGGCACGGCTTTTCACCCTGAGGAACGAAGGGTAGCCGTGCCGTAGATTAGTCGGCCTCTCGGGGCTTTCAACCCCTGAGGGTCTATTTCTCCCACAATCGAAATCCGCCGAGGAACGCATTCTCGTTATTCCCGAGCCGCGTACCCGGAGGCGCCTCCTTCAACTTCTTGATGTTTCCACCCCCCAGGACCACGTAATCCGCTTCAAGAGCACCCATCAAACACGCTGTGATTTTTGCGACGTGCTTGCGCCACTTTTTCTTGCCGAGTCGCTCAAGGCCGCGCAGCCCCAGATAGTCTTCGTAAGTTTTTCCGTTTTTGTAGCCAAGATGCGCCAGCTCCATTGGCTCGAGCATGCCGTTCGCGATCATCGCCGACCCCAGGCCCGTGCCCAGCCCGAGAAACAGCATCCGCCCGCCTTTGTAACTCCCGAGCGCCTGCATCGCCGCGTCGTTGATGATTTTCACGGGGCACCCGAACGCTTTGTGGAAGTTGAATCCCATCCAGCCGCCGCCCAGGTTGTGCGGTTCGCGAAGCGGATGCCCGTTGATGATCGGCCCGGGATATCCGAGCGAGACGCAGTTGTACTTCCAGTCCTTCGTGGCATTCTTGACCACGCTGACCATTTTGCGCGCCGTCATCGTCGGACCGGACGGAATCTTGCGCGGCTCTTTCTGCCCCGTCGCCAGCATCTTGACGTTTGTCCCGCCCACATCAATCACGAGCACCTTCGGAGATTTCGTCGTGATGAGAACCTTTGAAGATTTCGCCGCTCGGCCAGTTTTCATGCGCGCTCCTCCGCTCTGCGCACGACTCTCCGTTTTTCGCAATTCAGTGTCAAGGACATACTCGGCCCGCCGTCACTGCGCTGCTTGTTCATCGAACAGTTTCGAAGGATGGAGATGCATCAGGCGACGCGGCCGTGGTTCCGCATTCGCGCGGGAGACGCTGCGGCTCGTTCGAGCAATTCGTGGATCAGGGTTTGATCCCGCATTTCCAATTTGAACTCCACCAACGAACCTTTGGGCGTGTGCCGCCATCTGTGTTTATGCGGGTTTGAATGCGATGAGACCGCTCTGAAGGTGCACACCCCATGGGTGAGAAACAAAATCAGCCATTTCAGTTCTCGTTCAATGCTTCCTTGAAGGTCGATTTCCAAGGATCGCGAGTGACTTCCGATGGTGGCCTGATTCTGATTCGCGAGTTGGATGAGCGACTGGGTCTGGAGAAGCTCATCGAGGAACAATTGAGTGATTCGCGACAGGGCTTGAACAAGCAGTTCACGCTGGCCGATCTACTGCGGCAGTCGGTCTACAGCCGCTTAGCGGGCTACGAGGACCTCAACGACGCCTAACGACTCGCAGCTGACCCGACGTTCCGATTGATCAGTTCACAGAGGATCTGGGACAGAGGCGCGGCGCTGACCTCGACCTTGCACTGGCTCGAGACCGAGCTGCTGACCAAGGAAGAGAATCTGATCGGGCTGATGGCGTTGAACCGGGAGACGCTGGGGCAGGCCGAGTCTCTCGACAGCTCCGACCGCGTCGTGCTCGATATGGACTCCGGCGAGAGTCCGGTTCATGGTGAGCAAGAGGGCAGCGCCTACAACGGGCACTTCGAATCGGTCTGCTACCACCCACTGTTTCTGTTCAATAGTCACGGGGACTGCTTGGCGGCGAAGCTGCGTCCGGGCAACGTGCACAGCGCCGAAGACTGGGACGAATTGCTGTTGCCGGAGATCGAGCGTCAACAGGCGGAGGGCAAGCAAGTTGCTTTCCGGGCGGACGCGGCCTTTGCCAAACCGGAGATTTACGAAGCACTGGAGGAGCGCGGCGTGGTGTATGCGATCCGCATACTGGCCAACGAGAGCCTGGAGCGGGACATTGCGGAATTGCTGACGCGGCGCGTGGGGAGACCGAGCCACAAGTCAGTGGTCTGGTACAAGGGCTTTCTCTACCAAGCGGCCAGTTGGAAAACGGCGCGGCGGGTGGTGGCGAAGGTGGAGTTCCACTTCGGGGAACTGTTCCCGCGAGTCGGCTTTATCATCACGAATCTGAGCCTGTCCAGCCGGGCGATAGTGCGCTTCTACAATAAGCGGGGCACAGCCGAGCAATGGATCAAAGAAGGCAAGCAGGCGATGCATTGGACCCGGCTATCGTGTCATCGGTTCCGGGCTAATGAAGCACGGTTACAGTTGAGCCTGCTGGCGTACAACCTGGGCAACCTGTGGCGTCGCCTCGTGCTGCCGAAGAGAATCGACGCCTGGTCGCTGACGAGCTTGCAGCAGCGGTTGGTCAAGACCGGTGGGCGGCTGGTCAAGCATGCCCGCTATTATTGGCTGCTACTTGCCGAGGGGCATCTGCATCGACGCCTGTTCGGGTCGATGCTCCGGCGGATCTGGGCGCTGCCAGTGCCGAGCGGGTCGCACTCCGATTGCGGTTGCAAAATCTGGGGCCGAGGAGGAGGGTCGGAGCAGTGTCTGAGAAATCGGTCACGCAGCAGCAAGCGGGGCTCGTCAGACGGGCAAAAACGAGCCGTTGGAGCTCCGCTGATCACGCTGAGGCCTGCTCTGGTGGGAAGTTCGTTGTGTCCAGGACAGGAGGAGCATACGATGCGCGAGACGGAGGTCCAAATCGGAAATTCTGGCTTGGACCTTGACGGCCGTGCAATTCGGGGCAATGGTCTTCGATGTCGAAACCTTCCAGGCCGGCTTGCGCAGCGGGCTGAAGAGGACGGGTGTATGGCTGCGTTGATTTACTTGACTTCCGTTCTCTGGCGCCTCAGAATGCGCCGCAAAGGTTCCCTCGAATCACTCGGCCCTTCCGTTTCTAAGGAGCCCAGCATGAAGCGACTCAACTTGATTTCCATGGTGCTGATTTCCGCCTTCTGCGTGACATTCGCCGCGCCGGCTCTTACCCAACATGAGCATCCTGCGGGCGACGTGGGAAAACTCGGCAAAGTGAATTTCCCGATTTCCTGCGACCCGTCCGTCCAACCGCAATTCAACGCAGCCGTGGCCATGCTCCATTCCTTTTGGTATGAGAAGGCCAGCGACACTTTCGCTGCTGTGGCACAGAACGATCCACATTGCGGCATGGCCTACTGGGGTATTGCCATGACGCACTACCATCCCATCTGGGAAGCGCCCGGCCCAGCGGATCTGAAAGCGGGTGCGTCTGCGCTGGAACAAGCCAATGCGGCCGGTGCCAAGACACAGCGCGAGCAGGACTACATCACCGCGATCGAAGCGTTTTACAAGGACAACGACAAGCTCGACCATCGCACGCGTGCGCTCGCTTACGAAAAGGCGATGGAGCATCTGCAAGCACGCTATCCCGACGACCGCGAGGCGGCTGTTTTTTATTCTCTCGCTTTGCTCGCGACTGCGCCTCCGTCCGACAAGACGTATGTGAACCAAAAGAAGGCGGGCGCAATCTTGGAGAGGATTTTTGTCGAGCAGCCGGAGCACCCCGGAGTGGCCCACTACATCATCCACGCCTACGACTACCCGCCGCTGGCGGACAGAGCCCTGGAGGCGGCGCGGCGCTACGCGAAGATCGCACCGGATTCGCCGCACGCGCTCCACATGCCGTCGCACATTTTCATCCGGCTGGGCCTGTGGCAGGAGTCGATTGATTCCAATTTGGCTTCCGCGGCGTCGGCCGTGAAAAACAACGCGCCGGGTAACGAGCTGCACGCGAAGGATTACATGATCTATGCATACCTTCAGGGAGGGCGGGACTCCGAGGCGAAAAACGCACTCCAAGCAGTGTTGCACGGTCGCTCAGACGACCCACAGTACATGAACTGGCTGTATGCCACCGGCACTTCGCCGGCGCGCTACACCGTCGAACGGCATCGCTGGGCCGAAGCAGCAGCCCTGCCGGTGCCGGCGAACACATTTCCCCGTGAACGCTATTCTTGGACCGAGGCGAATCTACATTTTGCGCGCGCTCTCGGGGCGTCACATATCGGCGATGTCGAAGCTGCGCGAAAAGACCTGCAGCAGCTCGCCTTGATTCGAGAAATTCTCACGCAGGAGAACAACAAATACTGGGCCGACCAGGTCGACATCCAGCGTGAGATCGCAACGGCTTGGATAACTCTGGCAGAGGGCAAGCGGGAGGAGGCCTTGCAGCAGATGCGTTCTGCCGCCGACCACGAAGACAAGACCGACAAGCACAACGTCACCCCGGGGGTCATCCTTCCGGCTCGCGAGCTTCTTGGAGAGATGTTGCTGGAACTGAAGCAGTCGGCGACGGCGCTGGTCGAGTTCGAAGCCACGCTGCGGACAGCCCCAAACCGTTTTAATGCGCTGTCAGGTGCCGCCCATGCGGCAAAGCTTTCCGGAGACAACGAGAAAGCAAGAACTTATTACACCAAGCTGCTGGCCATCTGTGACCATGCCGACGGTGACCGGCCTGAGCTTCAAGACGCCCGGTCATTCTTGGCCCAGAAATGAGCTGATGCTCCCGCGTCAGGGCTGTCCCATGACTGCGAGTCCATGCACGTTTGCACGCCGCAGGCGTGTGAACCGCGCCTCCGACTAAGCGACGCGGCAAGTTGGCTGTTTATGTCGTCGCCCGTATCGCGGCGTTGAGCCTTTAATAGCTTAACCCACCCAGGCGTAGAAGGAATCGGACCAGCGACTTCTTTCTTCTCTTTGGAATTCCGGCTTGATACGGCTTTTGTTTCTGTCGCGCGAGCAGCCGCGGGGCGATTCGGATTGCGATCAATTGCTTCGCGTGACCCGTTTTCGGCCGGCCGACCCGCCGCGCAACTCCACGCACGGTTCCATCCCGTCTCCGCCACTGGCATGCAGTGAAACGACAAGGAATCTCTCTTTCCTTACACCAACGACCCCTTGAATTCTTCGCGTAGTTATGCGATGTTAGAAGTGTAAAGTTGTTCATCCTGCGAGTGACTCGCACCCCTTAAAATAGAAGTCGGAAGTAAGAGGTCGCAGTATCGAAGTGGAGGCCCCACGTGTGCGACTCCGCAACGGGCGATGTGCGCCACAAAGTGGAAGGAAGGAGCAGAAGGGGTGCTGGCACCGCAAATGACGGACGCAAGATCGACATCACGCACAGCCTGCGCTCGTTCTAATCGTCACTGCGGACGATTAGAATGGCCCGTAAACCATTCAAAGCAAACGATTGGCACCCTGTCTAATCGTCACCAGATTCAGAACACAGCGGCCGGGAAACCGTCGGTCTCGATTCCGGTCTCTAATCGCCAACTCCCGGAAACAGAAGACCTCCTAAGCCATTCAAAACAAACGGCCACATATCGTTCTAATCGCCAACTTTTCGCAGCCTTGATCTGTTCCACGCCACCTTCGGCCAACTCGAAAACGCCGGTGAAGCTCCTCCCATTTTCATTTTCTCTTTTCTATTTCGCACGCCCCATTTTCCGCTCCCCATTTTCCGGACTGTCCGCTAGAATCATGGCGATCCCTTCCATGACCAGCGAGGCCCGCAATGGCTTTCCCGTGGCTCGAACCAGAACGATGGAGCCGAACACCGGGCGGCCCGCACACCGTGAGGAGGATCTTCCGTGGGACTGACTATCACTCAAAGAGAAGTTAACGGCGTCGAGATGTTGCACGCGGAAGGCCGCATCGCGCTCGGGGAAGAATGCAATCTGCTACGTCAGAAAGTCCGCGAAATCCTTGGCTCCGGAAAAATGAATATCGTTCTCAATCTGAAGGACGTGAACTTCGTCGATAGTGCGGGGCTCGGGACGCTCCTGGCCATCTATGAGAGCATCAACGCCCAACACGGCACGTTCAAGCTTGCCAGTCCAAGCCCCCAAATTATGGAGCTGCTCGTGGTGACCAAACTGACGACTGTATTTGAGATTAGCAAAGCGGAGAGTGCAGGCTAGCCGGAAAGCGGGTCTATTATTGGAGATGGCGGCAATGCGTCAAGAAACCGGCGACCAGCGAGCGTAACTCAAAATGACAAACGACACACCCGAATATCGAAGAATGTCCCGGCCCCTCGAAGAGACGGATCCGGAAATCGCGAAAGTCTTGCGCGACGAAGTGCGCCGGCAGGCTACGGGCCTCGAGCTTATCCCCTCCGAGAATTTCGTTTCCGAAGCGGTGCTCGAAGCGATGGGCTCGGTGCTCACCAACAAATACGCCGAGGGCTATCCGGGAAAGCGCTATTACGGCGGCTGCGAGTTCGTGGACGTTGCCGAGCAGCTTGCAATTGACCGCGCGAAGCAGCTTTTCGGCGCCGAGCATGCCAACGTGCAGCCGCATTCCGGCACGCAGGCCAACATCGCCGTCTATATGACGGCCTTGCAGCCCGGCGACACCGTTCTCGGAATGAATCTGGCGCACGGCGGCCATCTGACGCACGGTCATCCGCTGAATTTCTCCGGCAAAACGTACAAGTTCGTCGCCTACGGCGTGACGAAAGAAACGGAAACGATCGACTACGACGAGCTCGGCCGGCTCGCGCAGGAGCACAGGCCAAAAATGGTGGTCGTCGGCGCGAGCGCGTACTCGCGCATCATCGATTTTCCGCGCATGGCGAAAATCGCGCAGTCCGTCGGCGCGCTGCTGTTTGTGGATATGGCGCACATCGCGGGATTGATTGCCGCGGGCGTCCATCCGAGCCCCTTGCCGCACGCCGATTTTGTCACGACGACTACGCACAAGACGCTGCGCGGCCCGCGCGGCGGATTAATTCTGTGCCGCGAAAAATATGCCAAGGACCTCGACCGCGTCGTGTTCCCTGGAATTCAAGGCGGTCCCCTGATGCACACGATCGCGGCGAAAGCGGTGTGCTTGAAAGAAGCGACGGAGCCGGCGTTTCGCGACTACCAGAAGCAAATCGCCGCGAACGCAAAGGCGCTCGCGGCGGGCGTTGTCGCGCACGGCTGCCGCGTCGTCAGCGGCGGCACGGACAATCACTTGTTTTTGATCGACGTGAACTCTCGTGGGCTAACGGGAAGCGTCGTCCAGCCCTCGTTCGATCGCTCGGGAATGACCGTGAACAAAAACTCGATTCCATTCGACCCGCTTCCACCGATGAAAGCCGGAGGCATTCGCCTCGGAACTCCGGCGGTGACGACGCGCGGAATGCGCGAGCCCGAAATGGAAAAGATCGCCGGATGGATTGCGGAAGTTCTGACGCACGTCGGCGACGCAGCGACCGAGCAGCGCGTACGCGGAGAGGTTGCGGCGCTCGCATTGAAATTTCCTCTTTACGCCCGGCGCCTCGAAGCCGCCGAAGCCGCAGCGGCCCAAACCTACCGCGCCAATCGCTGAGACAAATCACGTGCGACTCTCCGCTGGCTCTTCGCGCGTGCTTCCTTATAGGACACATTTTCGCTGCGCGTTTGACCCGGCGCGCAACTCGCGCCTATCATTTGAAGTAACCTTTGCTTCCCTCCAACGGGCGGAAACCTGCGGTATGAAACACGGGGAATCCGACCGGCACATTCAAAGGAAGCGTTTCCCCGCAGAAGCATTTTGCGGGGAGGGGCCGTTGATTCTCGTTAAGACGCCCCGCCATGGGAGGGTGGTGCGCGGAATGATGCCGGCACGATTTTCGTTGCAGTTGCGGAGAGCCCATGAACACGACGTTGAGCGGCGCGCCTGGCGTCCGGCCGGCCACCGCGACTGAATTCGGCGAAGGCGAAAAAGAAGAAGCGCGCCTGATTCAGCAGTCCCTCTTGCCTTCGGCTTCCCTCGAAGGCGCGACTTATGAAGTCGCGTACAAATTTACTCCGTTCGCAGAAGTGGGCGGCGACTTCGCCGATTTTTTCACGCTGATGGACGGCCGCGTCGGCGTGTACGTGGGCGACATCGTCGGCAAAGGTCTTGCGGCCGCGATGTACGCGGCGCTCGCGATGGGCACGCTTCGCGGGATTCACAAATCCGGAGTCGAAGCCGCTGCAGTTCTCACGATGTTTAACAAGCGCTTGCACGTGCGCCCCGTCGCGGCGCGCTACTGTGCGGCGCTCTATGCCACGTTCGAACCTGCCTCGCTCAAGCTGACGCTTTCGAATGCGGGCCTGCCGCTTCCACTCATCGCTTCGAAAGGCGGCTGCCGGGAATTCGGCGAGGGCGGAATGCCATCGGGAATGTTCGACGACGTGGATTACGCGCAATCCACGATTCAACTTTTTCCCGGCGATTCCGTTTTGTTCGCCACCGACGGCCTGCACGAACTCCGCAATCACCGCGAAGAATTCATCAGCGCCGAACAATTGAGCGCGCTCTGGCGGGAATGCGGGAAGAAATCCGCGAACGAATCCCTCGACCTGCTTTTTGATGGAGTCCGTGGATTTTCAGAGGGAGCGCATCTCTACGACGATCTCACCGCGGTTGTGCTGAAAGTTCCCGAGCAAAACGAAAAATAATATCGCTTTCATCTAAACAATGTTTACGTCGAGTTCTGCTGCGCGGCTGCCGCGAATCGAAAATGCGCGCACCGGCTGCTTTGCATCCTTGCGCGGCGAGATGATAAAATAAATTGCATCGGGATAGCATGCTTCCGCGATGTCGCGCGGCGATGGCGCGTTTTCACCAGTTGGATGTGAATGATAAATTCCGAGCAGCCGAAGGTTTGCGGCGCGAATCTCGCGCATCAAGCGAAACAATTCCTTTGGCGTGATTTCGTAGGAAGTTGCCGAATTGCTCGCCACATTCGTTCCCGGAAATGCGCGCGTGATCGCGCCGTCGCGCCCGCCGAGCAAGCCACAGCATTCACGCGTCGCATCGCTGTGCGCGTAATTGGATATCGCCGCGAGCGCCTCACTTCGAATTCGAACTTCTGCCGGCATGCGGGAAAATAGTTACGCTTTTTGCGCCTGGCGGCGAAGGAACGTCGGCACGTCGAGATCGTCGGCGGGCATATCCTGAACGACGTCGCTGACGTTTCGCGCGACCTGCTGAATTACGTTTGTCTGCTCGCGCGCCGTCTTCCACGTTTTCGGCAGATACGAAGGCCGCGTGTGCGTCTTGCGAGCGGCCACTTCGCGGAAGCCCGCCGCAATCACGGTGATCTTTACCGATTCCTTCATCGCATCATCCTGCACTGCGCCGAAAATGATGTTGGCATTTTCATGCGCCGCTTTCTGGATGATGGACGAGGCTTCGTGGACTTCCTGCAGCGAAACGCTCGATGAGCCGGTGACGTTGATGAGTATTCCCTGCGCGCCCTGGATGCAATTGTCTTCGAGCAGCGGGCTGTTGATGGCGCGGTTTGCCGCATCAATCGCGCGGTTCGACCCCGAGGCAATCGCAGTGCCCATCACGGCATAGCCCTGCCCCGACATTATCGTCTTCACGTCGGCGAAGTCGCGATTGATAATGCCGGGAATCGTGATGATATCGGAAATTCCCTGAACGGCCTGACGAAGAATGTCGTCGGCGATTCGGAACGCCTCGAAGAAACTCGTGCCGTGCTCGACGCACTCCATCAAGCGCTCGTTAGGAATGACGATGACGGTGTCCACGCAGCCGATCAGTTCTGCGAGAGATTGTTCCGCTTGCTGCATGCGGCGCTTGCCTTCAAACGCGAAAGGCTTCGTCACGACTGCGACGGTCAACGCGCCCAGTTCGCTCGCGAGGTTTGCGACCACCGGCGCGGCGCCGCTGCCGGTGCCGCCGCCGAGGCCGGATGTGACGAACACCATATCGGCGCCGTCGAGCGCTTCGAGAATTTTCTCGGTGTCTTCGAGCGCCGCTTTGCGCCCTATCTCAGGATTGGCGCCCGCGCCGAGTCCCTTCGTGAGTTTCGCGCCAAGCTGGAGCTTCACGGGCGCCTGCGACAATTTCAGCGCCTGCAAATCCGTGTTGGCGGCGATGAACTCCACGCCTTCCACTTTGGCGCGGATCATGCGATTGACGGCGTTCGACCCGCCGCCTCCCACGCCGATGACTTTTATTTTTGCGCCGTTCTGCGGCTCTTCTGCAAACGAAACTCGAAGTGCTGACTCTTTTGGCGTCATGCTTTCTCCCCCAGTGAATGATGCAATTCGGATTCTTGTTTAAGCTCCCGCAAACATGCTCTTCAATTTGCCCATGAACCCGGCAGGCCGCGCTCCGGCGAGGCGCCGCGTGCGCGCCCCGTAAAGCACAAGCCCGACGGCAGTTGAATACTCGGGCCGGGAAACCTCTTCGCTCATCCCCAAAAGTCCGCGCGGCACGGCCACGCGCACCGGCAGATTGAAAATCCGCTCGGCCATTTCGACCAGGCCGCGGAGATGCGCTCCGCCTCCGCACAAAATAATTCCGGCGGGGATTTGCGATTCGAGGCCGGCGCGGCGAAGTTCATCGCGAACGATCATCAAAAGTTCCTGCGCGCGCGGCTCGACGATATCGGACAACATGCGAGAAAAAATGGTTCGCGGCGGGCGGTCGCCCACGCTCGCGATTTCGATGGCGAGATCCTGAGTCAGCAGCTCGCGCCACGCGCAAGCGTGTTGGCGTTTGATTTTTTCGGCTTCGGGAATCGGCGTGCGCAAGCCGACGGCGAGATCGTTTGTAAAATGATCGCCGCCGACGGGAATCGCCGCCGTGTGGCGAACGACGCCGCTTGCGTATGCGATCAACTCAGTTGTGCCGCCGCCAATATCGAGAAGGCAGGACCCGAGCTCGCGCTCATCCTGCGTGAGACATGCCTCGGCCGATGCGAGAGGCTCAAGCACCGTATCGTCCACGCGAACGCCGGCGCGATTCACCGCCGTGACGATGTTTTGCGTCGCCGTGCCGGAGGCCGTGACGATGTGAACGTTTGCTTCGAGGCGCTGACCGACCATGCCGATCGCGTCGCGGATATTGTCCTGCGCATCGAGGAAAAACTCCTGCGGCAAGACGTGCAGCACCTCGCGATCTTCCGGCAACGTCACGCCGCGGGCCGCTTCGATCGCGCGGCGAACGTCATCACGCTGAATGTCTCGCGGCTTGGCGCCGACCGTGATTCCGCCGCGGCTGTTGACGCCGCGAACGTGGCCGCCCGCGACGCCGATCAGCGCCGATTCCACGGGCACTCCCACAATGGTTTCCGCTTCCTCGACAGCGCGGCGAATGGAAGTGACCGCCAGGTCGAGATTCACAATCTGGCCCTTGCGCCAGCCTTTCGATTCCGCAGCGCCGAGCGCGGCGAACTTTACTCCGCCGTCGTCTTCTTCCTGTTCGCCGATCAGCGCGCAGGTCTTCGTGCTGCCGATGTCGAGCGCAACAATGTGACGCTCTTTCTTGGTCAATTCCGCCGCTCCTCAGAACAATACCGGGCTGCCCTTCGTCCGCCAAAGCGGACTCCGTGTAAAAAGCCCGGCGCTACAAAACCACCGTTTACGTAAAAAACAAGAGCAGATTCCTCGCTGCCATCCGCAAAAAGCGCGGCTGGGCTCCGAATGACAATTTGCCCGGCGACGCCGTCATTTGAAACACCGTGCCGCCAACATTTCAGCCCCCATTCTTCACCTTCGCCGGCGGCTTGCGCGCCGCGGGCGATTTGCGAGCAGGCGCGGCTTTTTGCGCGCGCTGCTGGACAATTTTCTTTGGAGGCGCTGTGGTATCCGGATTCACGACAGCCTCGCGGCTAAATCGCAGGTCCACCGATTCCACGCGTCCCGCCGTGGCGCGCCACTGTCCGAAATTCTCAAGTAAAGTGCGAAACTTGCCTTCGAAATCGCTGTCGCCGAAATGGACGAGCAAGGGCGAATCCGTCTGCCCCCAGGCGGCGCCGGGCAATCCCGTGAGCGTTGCGCGAAGATCGCTCGCGTCCGAGAGGTCCACTTCGCTGACCTGTTCGAGCGCGCGCGGCCGCACCGATTCCACCTGCTGGCCGAATCCCGCGAAAAGCTGCATGCGGCGCTCGCGGTCTTCCTGCGGCATTTCCGCAGAGAGGCCGGCGACGACGGGAAAATGAAAGCTGGCCTTGAGCGGGCGCTCGAGAATCACACCGTGCGCATCCACGAGAGCGAGTTCGCTGCCCTGACGTAGAAACGCGATCGGTGTGCGCTCGATAATTTCAACCTGCAAATGATTCGGCAATGCGCGGCGCACGGTGGCGGATTCCACCCACGGAATCGCTTCGAGCTGATTGCGGCGCTTCTCGAGCGGAATTCGCAGGACGCTGTGGCCGCGGTCCGCCGCGAAGATTTCGAGCACTCGCGGGCGCGCTACGTAATGATTGCCGGTGAGCACAACCTGCTCGGGATGGATGAGCGCCATCTGCCGCGAGGCGAAGAGAAAATCTCCAAGGACATAAGCCGCGCCCGCGCCGGCAATTCCGATTGCGCTCCACATCGCAACGCGCAGATACGTCATCCAGGCTTTCCGGCCAAACTTGCGGCGCTTGATCTCGAGCGGCTTCTGCCGCCGGAGATAGCGCGGCTCCTCGTCGGCCAGGACCTCCTGGGGATAGGCGTCCGCGTCCATGGCTCTTAGTTTTTCCAGACGATTACCTCATTCTCCAAATCGAAGCCGTAAGCGCCGCGCACGCGCGCGCGAACTTCTTCGATCAACTTCAACATGTCGGAACACGTGGCCTTATCGGCGTTGACGAAAAAATTGGCGTGACGGTCGCTGACCATCGCATCGCCCACGCGGTGGCCTTTCAATCCCAGCTCGTCAATCATCCGGCCCGCGGAAGCGCCCTGCGGATTCTTGAAAATGCAGCCGGCGCTTTTTTGATTGAGCGGCTGGCTCGACCGCCGCTTCTCGTTGCAAATCTTGATGCCCGCAAGAATTTCGTTGTATGGCTTCGATGGCAATTCCAATTTCACGCGCAGCATGACGTCGTCCGGAGCGAAGGACGTGTGGCGATAATCGAAGCGAATGTCGTTGCCGCGGACGGTTTCGATTTGCCCGGTAGCCGCGCGGTATAGCTCGACCTCGCGAACGTACGAGCCAATCTGCGTGCCGTAGGCGCCCGCGTTCATGCGCAGCGCTCCGCCAACGCTTCCCGGCACGCCGATGAGGCCTTCCATGCCGCCGAGATTATTCTTCGCACAAAAAGTGACCATGCCGCCAAGGTCCGCCGACGCGTCCACGTAAGCCGCGTTGCCTTCAATCCGCACGCCGGGATGCGCGGAAGGAAGATGCAGCACCACCCACGGGAGCTCGCCGTCTGCGATCAAAACGTTTGTGCCTCCGCCGAGAAAACGGTGCGGGATCCCTTCATCCGCGAGCAAACGCATCACGCCCGGAATCGTGTCGTACTGCCGCAGCAAAAGCTCGTCGGTGGTGCCGCCAATGCCGAGCGAAGTTTTTTCCGCGAGCGAAACGCCGGGGCGAATCTCGACGCCGAGATCTTTTAGTTTCGCGGCGGTCGCTTTGCTGTCAATGCGCATGACTTCGTTTTCGGTCCAATTGCTTTCGAGGGCCAAAGCCTCCATCTTTCTTCCTCAAGACGGCGGCGTTAAAAGGCCGCCTTCTCAGTCCTGACCTGCGTGGTGCGTGCTCGAAATTTGCGCGCCCAGCAACATCGCGAGTTGATCGAGCACCCGGCCAATGCTGCCCGCGCCGATGGCCAGAACGGCATCGCCGGGACGCGCTTCTCGCAGCATGTATTCGATGCCCGCCTGCATCGTGCTCGTAAACACAACATTCTTGTGGCCGGCGGAACTGATCGCTTCGGCAAGGCGCTCGCCCGTAATGCCGTCGATGGGCGACTCCCCCGCTGCATAAATTTCCGTCATGACCAGGATGTCCGCCTCGTTGAACGAGCGGCGAAAATCTTCCCAGAGAAATTGCGTGCGTGTGAAGCGGTGCGGCTGGAAAAGAACCAGCAGCCGTTTGTAACCGCAGCCGCGCGCGGCCTCGAGCGTGGCCCGAATTTCCGCGGGATGATGGCCGTAGTCGTCGATCAACGTGACACCCGAAAAGGTTCCCTTGATCTCGAACCGGCGGCCAACACCGGAGAATTTGGCGATCCCGGCGCGAATCAGGTCTGCGGGGACATTCAGCGCGAGTCCAACCGCGGCAGCGGCGGCGGCATTGCGCACATTGTGAATACCCGGCGGCGAAGGCAGGCGGAAAATGCCGAGGTCGTCGCCGTGATACGTCAGGCGGAATTCGCTCACGAGGCCATTGAGCTTGATGTCGCTGATGACAAGATCGGCCTGGTTCGACGTGCCATAGGTGATGATGGGTCGCTTCACGCCGGGCAGGATCGCCTGAACGTTCGGCTCGTCGAGGCACAGGATCACCGCGCCGTAGAAGGGCACGTGATTCGCGAATTGCAAAAACGTCTCCTGAATTTCTTCGAGCGAGCGGTAATGGTCGAGGTGCTCGCGATCGATCGTGGTGACGACGGCGATTACCGGCGCGAGAATCAGGAACGAACGGTCGCTTTCATCGGCTTCGACGACCATGTATTCGCCCTGGCCCACGCGCGCGTTCGAGCCGACGTGGTTCACCCGCCCGCCGACGACAAACGTGGGATCGAGGTCCGCGGCCGCGAGGACGGAAGCAACCATCGAAGTGGTGGTCGTTTTTCCGTGCGCGCCGGCGACGGCGATGCCGTATTTCAGCCGCATCAACTCGGCGAGCATTTCCGCGCGCGGGATTACGGGAATCTTCAGGCGGTGCGCCTCGACGAGTTCGACGTTGTCGGGACGGACGGCGGAGGAAACCACGACGACGTGCGCGCCCTGAACGTTTTCCGCAGCATGGCCTTCATGAATCTTCGCGCCGAGATTTCGCAGCCGGTCCGTGATGGGCGAAGTCTTCAAATCCGAGCCGGAAACCGCGTAGCCGCTCGAAAGAAGGACTTCGGCGATTCCGCTCATGCCACTCCCGCCGATGCCGACGAGATGGATGCGCTGGAAATTGCGGAAAGAGAGATTCATGGCCGCGCCACTCCTTCGAGCAGGTCCACAATGTCCTCAACGGCGCGCGGGCGTGCGAGCGCTCGCGCTTTTTCTTCCATTTCCGAGATTCTCCGGGGCTGGTCCAGGAGGGAGAAAATTTCGTTCGTCAGGCGTTCGGGCGTCAATTCGGACTGCGGGAGCAAGCGGCCCGCGCCTGCATTCTGCATGGCCTCGGCGTTGCGCGATTGATGCGCGTCGGTGGCGGCGCCGAAAGGGATGAAGATGGCGGCGCGTCCGGCGGCGGATATTTCCGCGACGGTGATCGCGCCCGAGCGGCAGACGATCAAGTCTGCCTGGGCAAACCGCTCCGCCATGTTATCGATGAAAGGGACAACCTCCGAATGGAATTCGCGTCGCGCATAAGCCACGCGAACCGCATTATAGTCGCGTTCGCCGGTCTGATGCACGATGAAAAGCTGATTTTTTCGCGCCGCCAACTGGTCGAGTGAATCAACTACGGCGCGATTGATGGGCAATGCGCCGCGGCTTCCGCCCGTGATCAGGACCGTGAACGGAGCGCGGTGGTCTTTGCGCGGCACGGCGAAGAATTCCTTGCGCACGGGGCATCCGGTGACGACGGCTTTGCGGCCGAGGCGCTTGGCCGTCTCCGGATAGGCCACAGCGACGCGCGTGACCATGTTTGCGAGGACGCGATTCGTGAAGCCCGGCTCGACGTTGGGCTCGAAGATTACGCTGGGGATCGAATTCATCACGGCCATCAGGATCATCGGGCCGGAGGCGTAGCCGCCGACGCCGAAAGCCGCGGAGAAGCGATTGCGTCGCACGATTTTTGCGGAATCCCACAGCCCGGCGGGAAGCATGGCGGCGTTTTGCAGGAACTTCGCGCCGCCGATGCCTTTCAGTCCAGCGACACGAATGGTTTCAAGCGGCAGGCCCGCCTGCGGCACCAGCTTCGCTTCCAATCCGCGTTCTGTTCCGACAATCACTACGCGCCTCTCTGATTTAGTGGCATCGCGCGATCCGCGGCCAAGCCATTCCTTCGCGACGGCCAGCGCCGGGAAAACGTGCCCGCCGGTGCCGCCGCCCGCAATCAGCAAACTTTTCGCATCCGTCCTGACATCGAGCTTCACGTCTCGTCCGCGTGCTGACTGATATTGAGGAGCACGCCGGTGGCCAAAAGCATTCCGATCAGACTCGAGCCGCCGTAGCTGATGAACGGCAGCGGAATCCCTTTCGTCGGCATGAGGCCAAGCACAACGCTGAGATTGACCATCGCCTGGCCAACGACCATCGTCGTGATGCCGATGCCGAGGAGACGGCCGAATTCATCCGGCGCTTTCATCGCCGCCATGAGTCCCCGCCAGCCATAGACGGCGAAAAGCGTGAGCACGACGACCGCGCCGATGAAGCCAAGCTCTTCACTGATGACGGCAAAAATAAAATCGGTGTGCGCTTCCGGGAGGTAAAAAAGTTTTTGGCGGCTCTCCATCAAGCCCACTCCCGTGAAGCCGCCTGAACCGACGGCGATGAGAGACTGCAGCAACTGAAAACCGTGCCCCTGGGGATCGGCGCCGGGCGAAAGAAATGCCTCCATTCGCTGGGCGCGATAAGGGACGCGCACGATCAACAAATAAATTAGCGGCAAGACGGCGAGGCCCGCTCCAAGAATGTAGCGATACGAAAGGCCGGCGACGAAAAGCATCACAAGCGCGATGAAGAAAATCATGAGCGCTGTGCCCATGTCCGGCTCGGCGAGGATTAAAGTCGCCATCAAGACGACGGTGCCGACCGCCGGGGCCAGCGTGTGCAAAATATCGTTCACGCCGAATCCGCGCGGCGCGCGGCGGATTTCGAGGAACCACGCGAGAAAGAAAACCACGAAGAGTTTCGCGATTTCCGAAGGCTGGAGGCTGAATGGTCCGAAGCGAAACCAGCGATGCGTTGCGTGCGAGCGGTCGAGAAAAAGGACCGCGATGAGGAGAACGAACGTCACGGCGAGTCCCGTGAAGATTACGCGCGGCTGGCGCAGCTTTCGATAATCCGTATTCATCAGCCAGAACATTCCGCCGATTCCGAGCGCGACGCAGAGAAGCTGGCGAATCAAAAAAATGTAGCCGTTGCCGAACTGCTCGCGCGCCGTCATGGCAGAAGCGCTGAAGACCATTACGGCGCCGATGAAGCAGAGCGCGAGCGTCGCGCCGAATAATTTTCGATCGGGTTGCAAGCTACGCGGCATCGAACGTTCCTCTTTCCTACACCTTCCGCGCGGATGCGCCCGCAGCGGATTGATTTTCGAGCTTCGCGACCAGCTCCTTGAAAACGCGGCCGCGGTGCTCGTAATTTTCAAACTGATCGAAACTGGCGCAGGCCGGCGCGAGCAGGACGACATCGCCGGGTTTGGCGTGCTTCATCGCGAGGGCCACGGCGCGGTCAATCGTTCCAGCACGCTCGACGGGCACGGCGTCGCTGAGTTGCGCCGCGATTTTTTCCGCCGCGGCGCCGATCAAAATGATCATGCGGGCGCGCTCGCGCAGCGGCTCTCGAAGAACATCGTAATCGGTGCCCTTGTCTTTTCCGCCGAGGATGACAAGGAGCGGGCCGGAAAATGCTTCGATGGCCTTCAGCGTGGCGTCCACATTGGTGGCTTTCGAATCGTTGTAAAAAGCGACGCCGGAGATTTCGGCCACGAATTCGAGGCGATGCTCGACGCCCTGAAATGTTTTCACGCCGCTCGCGATGGCAGCAGGCGCGGCTCCGGCGAGGAACGCGGCGGCGCAGGCTGCGAGAACGTTCTCAACGTTGTGCTCGCCGCGGAGAGAGATGTCGTCGCGGCGCGCGACGACCGCTTCGGTTCCCTCGCTGCGAAAAATAATCTGGCCGTCGGCCAGGAAGGCTCCAGCAGCGACGCGCTTCTGGCGGCTGAACCAGTAAATGTGCGGCCCGGTGGGCATGCGCCGGGTCACTTCGGGATCATCGGCATTGAGCACGGCGGCATCGCGGTCGAGCTGATTTTTGAACATGCGCATTTTTGCCTGCGCGTATTCGTCGAAGGATGCGTGGCGGTCGAGATGATCGGGCGTCAGATTCAGCAGGACGCCGATTTCGGGGCGAAACGCTTCAATCGTTTCAAGCTGAAAGCTGCTGATTTCGGCGACGGCGACGGTGGAATCCGAAGAAGCCTCGACCAGAGAGAGAAGCGGCGTGCCGATATTTCCACCAACGAGCGTCGGGATGCCCGCGGTTTTCAAAATGTGCGCGACGAGGGACGTGGTCGTGGTCTTGCCGTTCGACCCCGTGATGGCGACGAGCTTACCGCGCAGGAAGCGCCACGCGAGTTCGACTTCGCTCCAAATGGGGATCCCTCGGGCGCGCGCGAGTTCGAGCGGAGGAATTTTCGCCGGCACGCCGGGGCTGACGACGATCAAGTCCTGCTCGAGGAATGTCGCAGGCGTGTGCCCGCCGAGTTCGAGCTGCACTCCCGCAGCGCGAAGCCGGGCAGCCGCTTCGCCCAATTCGGACTCCGATTTTTCATCCGTCGCTGTCACGGTCGCGCCGTAACCAGCGCTGAAGAGCGCGGTTGCAATGCCGGTGCGCGCCAGTCCAACGACCAGCACACGTTTTCCTGAAAGATCGATCCCGGGTCTCAAGAGTCCCTACCTCAATTTCAAAGTCGTAAGCGAAAAAAGCGCAAATACCAGCGCCGCAATCCAGAATCGCACAATAATCTTCGATTCGCTCCAGCCGATCAGCTCGAAGTGATGGTGCAACGGAGCCATGCGAAACACGCGCTTCCCCGTCAGCTTGAACGAGCCCACCTGGATAATCACCGAGAGCGCCTCGATAACAAAAACGCCGCCGATTGAAAGCAACAGGATTTCCTGCTTGATGATGACGGCCACAACGCTGATCGCGCCGCCGAGCGCGAGCGAGCCGACATCGCCCATGAACATTTCGGCGGGATGCGCGTTGTACCAGAGAAATCCAAGCGAGGCGCCCACCACCGAGCCGCAGAAAATCGTCAGCTCCCCGGCGTCAGGAATTTTTTGTATCTCGAGATATTCGGCGAACTTTGCGTGGCTCGAAACGTAAGTCAGCACGGTGAGCGCAGCGGAAGAAACCAGCACGCAGCCGATGGCGAGACCGTCGAGACCGTCGGTGAGGTTCACCGCGTTCGAGCAACCCACAATCACGAAAATGAGGAACAGAACAAACGGAATGTAAGCCAGCGGCCAGAAGGGGCCGGCGCCAAGGAACGAGTCGATCACCAAATTTGGATGAAGGCGCTTGAAAAAGGGCACGCTCAACTGCGTCGAGTACGCGCCCTGCGCCTGCAATCGAAGCAGCGCGATTCCCACGAGGGCGCATGTGAGCATTTGCAAGCCCAGCTTCTGGCGCGCGGTGAGGCCGAGATTCCGTTTACGCACGACTTTGTTGTAATCGTCCATGAATCCGATCGCGCCAAAGGCCAGCGTGGCGCCGAGCGCGAGCAGTGCATAGGGGTTGCGGAGATCGACCCACAGGAGAGTGGGAATCACAATGGCCGCGACGATCAGCACGCCGCCCATCGTCGGCGTGCCTGCTTTCTTGTGATGCCCCTTCGGGCCTTCGGCGCGGATGTACTGCTTCACCTGTAATTCGCGCAGCCGCTCGATCACCCACGGACCCAGCAGAAGCGAAATCACGAGCGCCGTCAGGCTCGCGACCGCCGTGCGAACGGTGATGTAGCGAACCACGTTCAGCGGACTGAAGTAAGGGCGCAGCGCGTAGAAGAAGAGGTAATAGAGCATGTCAGCGCCGCCCCTTCCGTCCCGCTTCAAGAGTCTCCGGAGCATTCTTCAGCGCGACGCGATGGTGGCCCGTTTCGATTGCTTCGAGGATTTTTTCCATTCGCACTCCACGCGAGCCTTTCACGAGCAGCAAATCTCCCGGGGCGACGAATTCGGCGAGAAACTTCGCAGCTTCCTCCGAGTTTTCGAAAAAACGCGTGCGGTCTTTGGAGTGGCCGGCCGCGATGGCTCCCTGCACGAATTCGCGGGCGTCGCCATCGACCCCCACGATCCAATCGATGGCCTTTCTTTCGGCGGCGGATTTTCCTGCGGCGCGATGGAGGTCGGCCGATGCCGGGCCGATTTCTCGCCACGCTCCCGCAACCAGGATGCGCCGGCGGTATCCGGGCGTGGCGCAAAGAAGATCGATCATTTGCTCGAGCGCCAATGGATTCGAATTGTAGCAGTCGTTGATCACCACGAAGCCGTCCGCAAATCGCACGATCTCGCCGCGAAGCGACGCCGGTGTTAATTTCGGCAGCACTTCGTTCGCTTCCACGGCGCCGATTTCCCATTCGCTGGCCGCCGCCAGTGCGGCAACCGCGTTCAGCACGTTGTGCCGGCCAACCAACGGAAGTTCGAGATTCGCACGCCCGGAAGGGCTGACAAACTCGAACGCCGAGCCTTCGATTCCGCGGCTCTCAATGTTTTCCGCCCGAAATTGGGCGCCTTTCGAAAAACCGAAATAGTGCACGCGCCCCCGGAAGATGTCCGCGAACCGCGCGACGCGCGCATCGTCGGCGTTGAGGACGGCAACCGGGTCTTCGCCCGCCAGCCCTTCGATCAATTCGCGCTTCGCTAGCGCGATTTCATCCACCGATGAAAAGAATTCCAGATGCACCGGCGCGACGTTGGTCACAACGCCCAGCTCCGGCCGCGCAATTTCCGCCAGCCGCGCCAACTCGCCCCGGCGCGACATTCCCAGCTCGACCACAGCCACATCGTGGTCGTCGCCAAGCCGGAAGAGCGTGAGCGGCAGCCCGTATTCGTTGTTCAAGTTCCCTTCGGATTTCAAAACGCGGAGCCGCGCGGCCAGTAGTGCCGCAAGAATTTCCTTGGTTGTCGTCTTGCCTGCGGAGCCCGTAACCGCAGCCACCCGCCGCCCCGGCTTCGCTTTGCGCCAGTCGTCACAATATTTCCGCGCCATTCGCTGGAGCGCGCGCAGGGTATCGTCCACGCCGAACAACCGCGCGCGGATTTCGTCCGTGTATTCCGCGAGGCGCTCGCGCGCCACCACCCCGGCCGCAGCGCCGCGAGCCAATGCCCCGGCGACAAAACCGTGTCCATCGTGACGCGGACCGCGTATGGCGAGGAACAGTTCCCCGGGCTGAACAGTACGAGAGTCAATCGAGACGCCGGCCACCCCGGCCAAGGGGTCGAGGCCCGCGGGAGGCGGGACACCCAGTGCTTCAGCCACTTGAACCACGGTCCACCGCATTGCGTCTCCAATGGGACGGGCGCCGGTTTCAACCGCAACCCTCGCTCGGCGGGGCGAAGCAACGCCCCTGCCAACAGCCGCCACCAGCCTATTCCACAGACTTCTTCGAAAATCCTTTGCGGCGCAGAATCGCCCGCGCCTTTTCGCGATCGTCAAACTCGAGAGTCCGGTCGCGCAAGATCTGATAGTTCTCGTGGCCCTTTCCGGCGAGGAGCACGATGTCTCCCGGCCGGGCCTCCTCGAAGGCTATTTCGAGCGCAGCGTCGCGATCCGGCTCGATGCGGAAGTTCGCAT
The DNA here is from genome assembly GCA_049592615.1 of Candidatus Acidiferrales bacterium. Taxonomy (GTDB): domain Bacteria; phylum Acidobacteriota; class Terriglobia; order Acidiferrales; family UBA7541; genus Palsa-295. The sequence goes on along the minus strand of JBAWGF010000069.1, from coordinate 1,131 downwards.
TCACTTTCTGCAATCCCACCACCACATCGTTGATGATGCGCAGCGGGTCTTCGCTGCGCGGGTTGTCGCTCGTCAGAATCACGAGATCGCTCGCCGAGCCTGCCGCCTCGCCCATCAGTGGGCGCGTGGAGCGGTCGCGTTCGCCGCCCGCGCCGAACAGTGTAATGATCCTCCCGGATGGATTCAGCTCGCGCGCCGTCGTAACGAGGTTGTGCAAAGCATCATCCGCGTGCGCGTAGTCCACGACCACGTGAAACGGCTGGCCTTCGTCGATGATTTGAAAACGGCCCGGGACGAGCGGCAGATTCGCGATTCCCTCTTCAATCTTCGCGAGGGGAATGTGGAGACCGATGCCCGCGCCGATCGCGGCAAGGATGTTGTACACGTTGATGCGGCCCACGAGCGTGGAATGAACCTCCACGCGGCCCGCGGGAGTATGCGCCATGAAATCGAGGCCGCGAAAACTCAGCGCGAATTTCTTCGTAGTCAGATCCGGCGCGCCTCCAAGACCGTATGTGAGCGTGCGCGGCGTCAATCCCTCGAGCCGCGTGGTGTAGGGATCATCCGTGTTGATCACCGCCGTTTCGGGAGCGCCCGCGCCGGTGCCTTCGAAGAGATGGCGCTTGGCTGCGAAGTATTCCTCGAAAGTCTTGTGAAAGTTCAGGTGGTCGCGCGTGAGGTTCGTGAAAACGGCGACTGCAAAATGGCAGCCCCAGGTGCGTTCCATCGCGAGAGCGTGCGAACTGACTTCGAGCACCGCATGTGTCCCGCCCGCATCGCGGACTTCGGCGAACATCTGCTGCAAGTCGAGCGATTCGGGCGTCGTGTTCACGGCCTTGCGGCTGCCCTGCGGTGTGCGGTAGCCCGTCGTTCCGATGAGAGCCGATGTGAATCCTGCGGCGCGCAAAATCGAATCAACCAGAAAAGTTGTGGTCGTTTTTCCGTTCGTTCCAGTGACGCCGGCAAGTTGAAGCGCATCGGCCGGATGACCGTAAAAATTTGCGGCCGCTCTCGCAAGGCTGCGGCGCTCGCAGCCGGGGAGCAACTCGATCCACGTGATTTCTTCGGGAATTCCGGTCGGCCGCGCATCTTCGCTTGCGACAGCGATTGCGCCGCGGCCGACCGCGTCTG
>JBAWGF010000068.1:0-3786 GCA_049592615.1 Candidatus Acidiferrales bacterium | reverse complement strand
GGTGCAGGAAACGTTTCACACAGCGATTCACAAGTTTTCCATCGCGGGAATCGACCACTGGGCGAATTCCACGGACCCGCAGATTCCGGAAGCTCTCTCGCCTGTCGTGGCAGGGGTAGCTACGCTGCACAATTTCTATAAGAAGCCATTGTCCGTTCAATCCAAGGATTCATTTCCGTTCACGAAAACGCCCGGCTCCGCGCCTCAGTTCACCACTGCCAATGGAATTCATGCGGTTGGCCCGGGAGACCTTGCGGTCATCTACAACGCGAACACGCTCTACTTCGCTAACACGCCGATCGACGGGACAGGCTCCACGGTCGCCGTAGTGGCTCGCTCCAATTTCAACATGTCCGACTACGTTAACTTCCGCGAGGAATTTACTTTGCCGGGTCTGGGGCTTCAAATCATCCTCAATGGTCCGGACCCGGGGAATCTACACGGAGGCGAAGAAGTCGAAGCAATTCTCGACGCGAGCTACGCCATCGCATTGGCTCCGGGGGCGCATGAGAATTTCGTCTTGTCCCGCGGCACAAACACTAGCGACGGCGTGGATCTATCCGAAGCGTATATCATCGACAATAATCTCGGTGACGTGATGACCGAAAGCTTTGGCGGCTGCGAAGAAGGCGTCACGAGCGCGGAAGCAACCAGCATCTCGAACCTCGCGCAGCAAGCCGCGGCTCAGGGCATCACCTACATGGTATCCACGGGAGACAATGGATCCGCAGGCTGCGACAATCCGGAGAATACTCTGGCAACGCAAGGCGTTTCCGTGAACGTCCTGGCTTCCACGCCGTTTACGGTTGCAGTGGGCGGGACGATGTTTAACGACACATTGAACCCGGGGCTTTATTGGAATTCCACAAACGACAGCAGTTCCAGTTCCGCCAAGTCATACATCCCCGAAAACGTCTGGAATGAAAGCTGCAGCGTGGCTTCCTGCGGTTCGCAAAACGCGAATCTGTTTGCGGGCAGCGGCGGCGTCAGCACACTTTTTCCCAAGCCTTCGTGGCAATCCGGAGTCGCAGGAATTCCGGCGACCGGGAATCGGAACTTGCCGGATGTGTCGCTCACCGCCGCCGGCCACGATCCGTACCTGATTTGCCTCGAAGGTTCGTGCACTCAGGCAAGTCTTAGGGGCGTGGCAGGAACATCCGCATCCGTCCAGGCGTTCGGCGGAATCATGGCTCTGGTCCGAGAGAAAGCCGGCTCGCGAGTAGGGCAGGCGGACTACGTTTTTTACAAACTGGCCGCGAACGAGACTCTGGCAAATTGCAACGCTTCGAAAACTCCCGGGCCGCCCGCGAGCAATTGCATATTCAACGACGTCACCGTCGGGAACAACGCCGTTCCGGGCATCCCGGGTTTTGGCACTCCGAGCGGAAACTATCAGAGCACCGTCGGATACGACCGGGCATCGGGATTAGGCTCCGTAAACGTGATGAATCTCGTGAATCAGTGGAGCACCGCGACGTTTGCACCGAGCGTAACGACTTTGAGCGTGAGCCCCACAAGCTTCACTCACGGCGCAACGGCAAACATCAACATTACTGTGGCGCCCATGTCCGGCAGCCCCTCTTTCACGAATGAACTTGTGTTCCTTTCCACGGGAGGCGGGCAAGTTATCGGTGATTTCACGCTCGCGAACGGCGGCACATTTTCGGAATCGACGAATAGCCTGACGGGCGGCAGCTACTCTTTGACGGCGCACTATCCTGGAAACGGAACGCTCGGGTCGAGCGATTCAGCTCCCGTGCCGATTGTCGTAGCGCCCGAGACGACGACAACCGTTGAGTCCGTGCTCAACGGTGGTTCGGGCGGAGCTCCCGCCACGAATGTTACTTATGGCACAAGCCTGTACCTGAGTGCGGCTGTCGCCGGACAATCCGGCGTGGGTGCGCCGACCGGAATTGTGAACTTCACCGACACCGGCGGGATCACGGTCAACACGGAGTCCCTCAACAGCGCGGGCGTGGGTGTTCCCACGGCTCTGGTTTCCTCGCTGAGCATCGGCTCGCACTCTCTCACCGCGAACTACGCGGGCGATGCGAGCTACAAGAGCAGCTCTTCGCAGGCTTCGACGATTACGATCACTCAGGACGCTACTCTCACAGATGCCGCTGCTCCTCCGACCATGGCATTCGGTTCGACCGCCCAATTCTTGGCGACTGTTACACCTCGAACAAACAGTCTGGGAAATGCGCCGACCGGGACGATCACGCTCAATGCGGGAGGCACGCAATTGGGCAGCCCTGCGCCGGTCGTTGCGGGCGGCTCGACAGGGACCGTTAGTGCAAGTGCACTGTTCTCGGAGTCCATATTTCCGCTCGGCATGACCACTTTCACTGCGACCTATAGTGGCGACGCGAACTATCTGGGCTCGACGTCAAATCCGGAGACAGTAAACGTTCTGAGGACAGATACAGTAATGGTGACTGCCTCCCCTGCGGCTGTGCAATCGGGGCAAAGCGTCGCTATTACCGTTCAAATTGTGCCGGTGCAACCGGGGGGTCCGACCCCTACTGGGTCTGTGCAGTTTACGCTCGACCAGATTTTCCTCAGCCCAAACCCCGTGGCGCTGACGAATGCGCAAGCCCAATTCACGGCAAACATTACCGGGGACCCTGGCACACACATCATTGAAGCTTCTTACTCTGGTGATGGGAGCTACGCCGGCTTAAGAGGTACATTTACCGAAACGATTAATCCCGGCCCCGACTTTAGCTTTTCATTCAACCCAACCGTTGTGAATGTGAGTAGTCCCGGCTCTTCTGCGAGCACGGTCATGTCGCTGACCGGATCGAATGGCTTCAACAGCGCGATTAGTCTCTCTGGTGTAACCTGCTCGAATCTTCCCGCAGAAAGCAATTGCGGTTTCAATCCGCAAACGGTGGCGGTGGGAGGATCGTCAACTCTCACCGTCTTCACAAAAGCACCCAGCACGCTGTTCCCGGCGAATCGCCCGACGAGCTTCAATTGGAAGTCGGTGGATGCGATGTTTCGTCTTGCCGTGCTGTGCATAGGGTTGCTCGTCCTCGGGATTCAAGTGCGCCGGCGACGCTGGAATCTGGCCGCGAACCTCCTCGTCGTCGCGCTGCTGGTTGCAACGGCTGCGTGCGGAGGTGGAGGCGGCGGGGGTGGAGGCGTAGGCTTTACTGATCCCGGCACGCCCAAAGTGCAGAATGTGCCGGTGACTGTCTCGGTGACGAGCGGAACGACCACGCATCAGTTTACGTTTACGCTCAACGTCAACTAGCCGTTATAATCCGGCCACTGCACGTGTCCATTTCGGCTGCGGGCGAAGGTGCGATCTCGGTTCGCCTTTTCCACCTCGCCCGGGCGAAGCTGCAAAGCGAAAACAAATGAGCCGCCGCTCCAAATATGTGCTGTACGTTTTGATCTTAATCGTGGCCTGGGTGGGGATCGTGATTGCGCTGGCGCCCCAGTTTCGCGGCGTGCAGCGAGAGAAAATAGACGCAGAAAGAGTGTTCACCAACTACATCAGCGCCGTCGTGAAGCACGACTTCGTTGTCGCCTATCAGCAGTGCGGTTCGGAATTCCGCCAGGCCATGCCCTACGATGACTTCGTCAGCCAGCAGGAATCGCTCGAGTCAAAGTATGGCTCACTTCAAAATTACAAAGAGCTTGGATACAACGTCACATCTCACGACGACTTGACCGAATGGCGAGCCGTCATCTTGGCGGACCTCATCTTCCAGAAAGGCACCGCCAGATTCGAACTCGAATTTCGCAAGGAGAACGGGGCTTGGATGCTCTTCGGCT
>JBAWGF010000067.1:0-2389 GCA_049592615.1 Candidatus Acidiferrales bacterium | reverse complement strand
GTCCGGCGAAGAATACTGTAGTATTGCTCCAGTCGATAGGAGCACTGCGCCTCCAGATGCCGCCAGTAAGCGTTGCTCCTGGACAGCCTGGGCAACCGCCGAAAGCGAATTAGTTTGCTGTTTTTTCATAACGCACTCCTGCGGGATGACAGCATTAACACAGACCGACTGCAGCGCAACTCGGCACAATGACTTGACGAGAGAATAATTCGACGTAAGATAAAGTTGCTTCTCAGGCGAGTCCAGTGCACGTTTTGAATTTCGGGGCGGCAGAAATGCCGCCCCGTTTGTTTTTGTGGCACAGGCAATGCTGCCTGTGCGCATTTGATTTGAATCGCCGGCGTGCACAGACAAGATTGTCTGTGCCACAACAGCCGCCGGCGATGCGATGACGTGAGCGCACGAAGAGAGATCCTTCGGCGGGCGGGCGACGCCCGCCTCAGGATGACGACACTGACAGGATCATCAGTACCCGGTCGGGATGGCGAGGTTGTCGATGAACGCGCCGCTGCGAGGCGACTCGTTCCAGACCTGGAAGCCGGTGACGAAGTAAAAAATGTACGCGGACGCGAGGCCACCGCTCGCGCCGTAAATCGGGAACACGGTTTGCCCGCCGACGTCGTAGAAATCAATGTCCTGCATGACGGCGCGGCCCCAGTGCGAGAGGTCGAGAAAATCCACGCGCGACTGATTCGCGTTGATGCTCGACTTGATGGGAACGCCGGCCATGGATTTTTCGCCGGTGAAAAGCAAATCGAGATCGCTGGCGCGGCCGCCCGCGCCTTCCTTGATGATCTGCGAAATCGTGACGCCGAGCTGCTCCCACTGATGCTCCTGCTCGAGAGAAGTGTAGGCGATCAGCTTGGACACCTGGTTCGAGCCCAACGCTTTTCGCACTTTGTTGATCGCAAGCCGCACAGAGCCGGGCGTGATCGCGGAGTTGCCGCCGTTGACGCGCGGCGTGGCGAGCTCGACCGGATACGTTGCGCGGTTGAGGTTGAGCCACGTGCCCGTGGTCGCGTTCGACTGGTGATACAAAATGCCGAAGAGCGAAACGGGCGACGTGCCGGTGAGTCCGTCGTGAACGATCACGTCGGTGGCGACGGTGCCGGTGGGCACGGAGTCCACCGTGATCGTCGAGCCGAATGGATCGACCGCGGTGACGTTGCACGAGCCACGATTCGTCGTGAGCGTCGAGTCGTACACCTGAATCGTCTGGTTGTAATACACGAGGACCGAGCCGGGCGGCTTGGCCATCGTGAAAGTGGTTGAAGCGATCGAGCTGATGGTGCCGAGGACGCCGTTGCCGTTCGTCTGCATCACTTTGTCGAGGAACGAGCGGAATTGCGCCATCGCGTTTTTCACTTCGCGCTTGGCCGCGTTTTCGACGGCTTTTTCCGGCGCGTTCGACGCGTACTCGACGAGCTTCGTGATTTCCACCGCGTGGCGGAAAAATACCGGCGTGACCTGCGCCACGTCGTATACCGTTCCCGAACCGCGGCCCAAATCGCCGCCGTCCATGTTCGCGAGGCCGGCCTTGCCTCCCGGACGAATTTGCAGCGGAAGCCGCATGTTGCGCGAGCTGACGCGTTCCACGTCGCCGCGCTGCTGGATCATGGTCAGCAGGATGTCGTCCCGCTCGTAGAGCAGCGGAAGTTTGTCGCGGACCTTTTCGAGTTGCAGTGCGACCGATTGCGCGTTCTGCATTTGTGCCATTGTGTGATTCCCCTTTGGATTTCAAATTCGTGCGCTCGCGCGAATGGCGCGGCGTTAGTGCGGGATGTCCTTCACGGACGCGGATACGGACAACTGCCAAAGAAATCTGAAAACAAAACCAATGCGCGGTGCGTGATGGCGCGATCGCGCCAAGGTCGTGCGCCGGGCGCAGCATCCCTTCGCGAAGGGCGCTCTGGGTAAAGCTGCGCGCCTACGAAAACTAAACATCGAAATCGAAGTTGGCGGGCATAAAGCCCGCGGCTACGAAAACCGCGGGAATTCGCGGCATGGTTTGCGCAGCTTTGCGTACTGTACTCTGCCCATGACCCGCGGACAGCTAAGGCCACCCGGCCGCAAACTGCCCCTACGACCAGTTACGCGCACATGCATCGAAGCGCGATGATGCAGGCGATGCTTTAGTCGAATTGCAGTGGGCTCTCCCGCCACCCGGCCTCGTGGGACCGCACGCCGCGAATCTTTCAACTGAGGAGTGGGCCAAACATGGGGAAAACAAAACTTATCGTCGCAGGGGTGTGTCTGCTCGCCGCCGCAGCGGCAGCGCCATTCTCGACGCACGCGCAGACGTGTCAATCGAGCCAGGACGCGGCAGTAAAGTGTTTTGTCGGGTATGCCGTGAAAACAAATCTGATGTCATTGCGGTACGGGATGACGG
>JBAWGF010000066.1:0-20610 GCA_049592615.1 Candidatus Acidiferrales bacterium | reverse complement strand
GAGCCCGAAGGGACATGCCGCGCGATCGCTTCGCGCATCGTCATCAATTTGGATTCAGCACCCATGCTTAATCGTTTCACCGCGTCCAAAAATGATTTGGGTCCAGCTCGCGCATGGCCTGCAGCTCCGCGTCGCTCGGCGGCAGGGTCTCGATCAGCTCGTCGGCAACGCGCAAAGTCCAACCGGTATTCGCGAGCACTTCCTCGACGCTCACGCCGGGATGAACAGATGCGAGGTACGCTTCGCCATCCTGACCGAATCGGAGCACGCCGAGCGTCGTGATGACGGCAGAGGGTCCCGTGTTGACGGGCAAGCCCTGCGCGCGGCGCCATCCGTTGCCCGTGCCATAACCTGGTGATGTGATGTGTCCGACGCGATCCGTAAGCCGCGCGCGTTCGTGCACCAGAAGCACAACCGTGCGCTTCGCGAGGCACGCGATGTCGCACGCGCCGCCCGAGCCGGGCAGCCGCTGCATCTCTTTGTGGCGATAGCCCCAGGTGGTATTGAGATTGCCGAAGCGGTCCACTTCGGCGGCGCCGAGAAATCCCACATCCACGCGGCCCTGCTGGAGCAGTGCCATCACGTCGAGCATCTGCCCGCATTGCGTAGCGGCGCGCAAATTCGGTGAGTCGCCCATGGTGTAGAGCAGTTCGGGCGAAGGCGTTGCGCGAATGATGCCGTTCTCGAAGAGGCCGGTGGAGTGCGGCGCGTGCGTGCGGCGTGCCACGAGAAACGCGAGCATGGGCAGCCGCATTCCGACGAAGACGAGTTCCCCATCGTTAATTTCACGGGCCGCGGCCGCCACCATCAATTCGCTGAAGGTGTAGCCGCGTGCTGCAAGTTCTGCTTCCGAGCGAGCCGTCACGATCAGTTCCCGGTTCCTTTCGGCGCAATTTACTTCGGCTCGGTGGCCGGATTCTCGCTCACGTGTCGGAATGCTTCTATTGCGGAAAAAATCTCCTGCGATTCCGCGCGACCGATGCGCGGACCCAGCTTAGCGGCCCTTGAAGTTCGGCTTGCGCTTTTCGGCAAAGGCGGCCAGGCCCTCGGAGCAATCCTCGGAAAGGAAACAGTGCGTCTGCAAGCGAATTTCCTCGTCCAGCGCGGCTTCGAGCACTTTGCGTGCCTCGCCGATCATCGAGTGTTTGACGTCGCGCACGGCGAGCGGCGGCGCCGCCGCCAACTTTTCGGCATATTTTTTCGTTTCCTCTTCAAACTGCGCTGCTGGAAATACGCGGCTCACGATTCCGAGTTGGAGTGCGTCTTCCGCCGAAAGCAATTCGGCAGTCATGAACAATTCCGCCGCGCGCGCGGCTCCGACAATTCGAGGCAAAAAATAGGTTCCGCCGAAATCAGGATAGAGACCGAGTTGCGCGAACGCTTCGGAAAATTTCGCCTGATCCGAAGCGATGCGGATGTCCGCCGCGAGAGCGAGGTTCATCCCGCCGCCCGCGGCAGGGCCGTTCACCGCTGCAATCACGGGCTTCGGCATCATCGCAATGGCCAGACAGATTTCTTTCCCGGCCACGAGAAGCGCCTCGAGTTCACGCGCGGCATTGCGTGAGCGCAGTTCGCGAAGCAGCGGGATATCTCCGCCGGCGCAGAACCCGCGCCCTGCGCCGGTAATCACAATCGCGCGAACGGATTTGTCATCGCCGGCGCGAAGCAGTCCGTGGACAAGCGCGCGGCCCAATTCCACATTGAGTGCGTTCAGCCGATCCGGCCGGTTCATCCGCAAGGTGACGACTGCGCCCGAGCGCTCCTCGATAACGACGGGCCCGCCGGTGGGATGTTGCGCGGCTCCAGCCATTTTCGAAATGCCTCCCCGCTAGTCCTTCAGACCCTTCAGCACCGCAGCCAGCTTCTTGAAGTAGCGCATCTTCACGCCGCGATCGGTGCCGGCGTTCTGTCCGCTCGTCGAAGGCAGGACAAACACATGCGCGCCGTAGAGCAGTTCCTTCTGCAATCCCAATTTACACGGGCGGCCGGCAAATTTTTCATAAACCATCTTGCCGTTGAAGGCGATCACGCGCGGCCGCATCTCTTCGAGCTTCTGCGCCAGGAGCACGCGCCCCTCGGCGAATTCCTGCCGCTCGAGTTCTTCGATGCCGCGCGTGGGCCGCTTGACGAGATCGGTCAGCCCGATGCCGAATTCCACGAGGCGGCGATCTTCCTCATACCCGAGCGGCTCCGGGATCACGCCCGAATCGTAGAGCATGGGCCAGAATTGATTCCCGCGCCCCGCATAATAATGACCCACGCGCGCCGAGCGTTCGCCGGGATTGGCGCCCACCAGGATCATTTTCATTCCCTTGCGCAAATAGTCGGGCAGTGTTCGCATCGCGTCGGTTCGCTCAGTTCCTCGATTGCGCCGTCGTCACTCTTAAGTTTCTCATGGAGTGCAAACTTTCTTCTCTCCCCGTCGAGCTGTCAACCATTTTACTTGCCCTTGAATTCGGGCTGGCGTTTTTCGACATACGCCTTCAAGCCTTCCTTCGCGTCCTCGCTCGTGAAGAGCAATTGCTGAAGCTCGCGCTCGATCGCGAGCGCTTCGCCGAATCCGACTTCGGAACCGGTGACGACGGCGCGTTTGATGCGGCCCACGGCGCGCGAAGCCTTGTTCGGCGGGCAGAATTGTCTGGCGTAAGCGATTACGTCGTCCCAGAACGACTCGCGCTCGTAGATGTGCGTGATCAATCCGAACCCGAGCGCCTCTTCGAAACTGAACGTGCGCCCCGTCGCCATCAATTCAATCGCGCGCGCGCGGCCCACGATGCGCGAAAGCCGTTGCGTACCGCCGGTGCCGGGCAGCACGCCGAGGTTTACCTCCGGCAGCCCGATTTTTCCGCCATCTTTTTTCGCGATGCGGATATCGCAGGAGAGCGCGACCTCGAGTCCGCCTCCGACGGTGTGTCCGTTGAGCGCCGCGATCACCAGTTTGGGAGTCTGTTCGAGGCGGCACAGCGTCTCGTTCGCGTGCAGGCAGAAATAATATTTGAACTCGGGTCCGGCCTGCGTGAGCATCGAAATGTTTGAGCCCGCGCAGAAGAATTTGTCGCCTGCACCGCGCAGGAGAATCACATGGACATTTTCGTCCATGCGCGCCTTGAGGATGGCCCCGTCGAGCTGCTGCATCATTTGGTAGGAATAGGCATTCGCCGGGGGGTCGTCCAACTCCAGGATCGCGATGCCTGCCTCCACACGGTAACGGACCAATTGCTTCGGCTCCGCTGCCTGCCCGATTGCCATTCTCTCCTCCGTCTTAGTCTCTAGCTCCGTTCGCCGCACCTTGCGGAGACAGCACAGCCACACGCGATTTTGTGCGTTGCATCATTCTCGCTTTGCGCGTGGGAGATGTCCAAATCCGAGTTGAACTCGTGTTCGAAAAATGAGCATAGGTGGGCCAGTTCAGGCTGTCAAGCGCGAGCGGAGGATCCTCGCGAGGCCACAACGCCATCTTTTTCCTGCACCTTGAGGGCAGGGTCGCGCGTCTGATGGGTAGCGGCTGGGCGGGCCTTGCAGCCCGGGCGACCTGTGCTACCCTTTCAGGACGGGACGTTTATTTCGTGAGTGCGCCTAAACTAGATCCGCTGGAATCGCGCCCGCTGCCCTCGCTGGTGGTGAAGGAGGACGAACCTATCCTCGTTGCCGCTGCGAAGGCGGGCGATATCACCGCTTTCGAAACCCTCGTGGGTCGCTACGAGCGAAAGATTTTTCGCCTCGCGCAAAACATCACGCAAAACCGCGAAGACGCCGAAGACGTGATGCAGGAGGCGTTCCTCAAGGCTTACGAGCATCTGAGCGAATTCCAGGGAAACTCGCGCTTCTATACGTGGCTGGTGCGCATCGCGGTGAATCAGGCTCTGATGAAACTGCGGAAACGGCGCCCGAATGTGGTTTCGCTCGATGAGGAAGTGGATACGGGCGAGGAAATGATGCCGCGGGAGGTGGAGGACTGGGGTCCATCGCCCGAAGAACGGTACAAGCAAGCAGAACTCGGCCAGATTCTTTCGAGCGCCATCGGCGATCTCGACCCTTCTTTCCGAATCGTTTTTCAATTGCGCGACATCGAAGAATTGTCCACCGAAGAGACGGCGGAGGCGCTGGGGCTTTCCGTCCCGGCCGTCAAATCGCGGCTTTTACGGGCGCGCTTGAAGCTGCGGCAAAAACTGAACCGATATTTTCGAAGGAGTGAGAATTCGTGAATTGTAAGAACATCATCAAGGAACTTTCAAATTATCTCGACGAGGCGCTCGATACCAATTTGCGCGCGTCCATTGAGAAGCATCTGGAGCACTGCGAGGATTGCCGCATCGTGGTGGACACGACGAAGAAGACGATCCAGATCTATTGCAACTCGGAGCCCGCGCCGCTTCCCGAAGACACGCGCCTGCGGCTGCGCGACGCGCTCGTGAAGCATCTCCGCCGGGCCCGCGCTTAAACTCCCCGCGCTTCTCCGAACCGCGCTTCCTTCCCCCACATCGGAATTTCCCGGCCGATCCGCCGCTCGCGTGCAAGCTTGTAGATTCGCTCCGCGACGACAACGTCCTCGATTGCGATTCCGTTGGATTTGAAAAGCGTGATCTGCGCGGGACCTGTGCGTCCCGGGATTTTTCCGGCGGCGATGTCCGCGAGTTCGTGGACCGCGGCCCAGCGCGACACGTCGTCGCCGAATGCGTGAATCAGGTCGCCGGCCTCTTCCTTCGATTGCTGGCGTGAATCGGCGGCAATCACATCCGAGCGGCGAACCGCTTCCTCATCGAGCTCGCGCTTCTGCGGAAAATTGGCGCCGATGGCGTTGATGTGCGTTCCAGGCTTGAGCCAGCGTCCTTCGACAACGGGATTTGTCGCGGTCGTGGACGTAACCAAGATATCGGCTTCGTGCACGGCGTCGAGCGCGGAAGAAACTGCGGTGACCGGAACGCGAAGCCTCGCGGTCATTTCCTTTGCAAATTCCTCGCGCCGCTGCGCGTCGCGCCCAAACGCGCGGATGCTTTCGATTTTCCGGACGAGCGCGATAGCTTCGAGTTGCGTGCGCGCCTGCAATCCCGTGCCGATAATTCCAACGGCGTGCGAATCGGCCCGCGACATCAGGCGCGTTGCGACGCCGCTCGCCGCTCCGGTCCGCATCTGGCCGAGATAGTCCGCTTCGATCAAGGCGACGAGGTCGCCTGAGTCCGCTTCAAATAGCGGCACCAGAAAACGCAAGCCCTCGCGCGCGCTTGTATAGATCTTCAAACCCATGTAGCCGCTGGTTGCGTCGCCCGCAGCCATGTAATGCAAATAGCTTTTCCCGGGAAGGTGCAAACGCTGCCGGGGATGCAGGACGGCGCTGCCATCGGCGAGCCGCCGGAAGGAATCCTCGACCGCTTCGAGGGCAATCTGCATTGTCAAAATTGATTTCACATCCGCTTCTGAAAGTAGCAATGCCATAGGCCATCTCCCAGTGAGGTATTGATTGTGCGGAGAAACGGTATCAAAAATTGATGTGATAGCGAAGGACGCGTGTTTCCGGAGTGTCAAGCACCAGAAGTTCGTTGCGTGGACTGATGGCGAGCGCCGGCGCCTGACGAGCCGCCTGTCCCAGCTCCGGAGCAAGGTCCACATCGAGTTTCGGTCTGCCGTCGAGCGTCCAGACGTGGAGCATCCGCCCGTCGGTGTCCATCACGAAGATGAAGTTGCTCGAGACGGCGAATTCATGGCTCAACCTCGCGCCGGTCCCGTCGAGGTTCGCGCCGATTTCGGAGAGCAATTGCCCCTCGCGCGTGAATCTCATGATTCGGCTGCCGGAAGGATTCGCGACGTACAGAGATCCGTCCGGGCCCGTTTGAATCGGACCGGGGCGGTTCCGCGAGCCGGCGGAATCGGCAGGCGTCTGCCAGGAATGGATCAGGCGAAGGCGAGGCGTAAACGTATAAACTTTTGCGGCATTCGAATCGAGCACATGGATGAGACCGTCCCAGCCGACCGCGACGCTCAGCAGGTTTTCTCTCGTGGGGCGCGTCCTCAACCGCAGCTCGCGGTAGCGATCGCCGCTCGGAAGGAAGATGAATACGCTGTTGCGCGAGGGATCGGCGACGTAAATCGCGCCGCCGTGGTCGAGCGTGATCCACTCCGGACTCTTCAGCGGATCTTCCTGAAATGAAAGCAGCGGCTTGCCCTGTGGAGCGAACTTGTGAACGAAGCGGCTTCCGGCATCGGCAACGTAGATGTTCCCGTGCGAGTCGGTGGAAAGACTCACAGGCTGGTCCAATTGCCCGGGTCCGTCGCCCTTCACGCCCCATGCGCCAACATATTCGAGCGCGGCGGCTGGGGGCGTTTGCGGTTGCGCCTGCGTTTCGATGAGCGTGCAACCTGCGTTTCCCAGCAGCAGGAACGCAACGATTACAAAAGCAGGATGGAGCCGTGCGCGCATCGTCGAAATTCCATCGTACCCGCGCATTCGGCCGCGCGCAATTTAGAGAATTGGAGCGAGTTCCTTTTCGATAGCCCGTGTGAATTCGCAAGTGGAGGGATTATTTCGCCTGTGGCGCGGCGGGTTTTCGCGGGGAGGCTGCGCCGGCCTGTCGAATGCGGCGCACGACGGTCTGGTGCATACGATAGGCGCGGTCTTCCGGTGCACCGTGACTTCTGTCTTCAAATGAAAAGATGACGTCGGCGACGCCCTTTGAAACATGCGATTGCGTGAGCTTGACCGGCAATTTTCCGCACACGTTGCTTTCGACAAATGCCGTTTCGTACCGCTGGCGCTGCGCACCCCATGTGAATACGCGCAGCATCGTGAAATCGCACGGCTGGCCTTCGGGTCCGTGCACGCCGACCACGAGGTACTGCACCTTCGGATTGCCCCGGTCATCCGTTACGCGGCTCAGTGGATACCAGCCGACGATGCGCATTCCGGATGCGCTTGCGTAGTCGGGAAGCGGCGAGGGAACTTCGAGCTCAATGAACCGGCCGACAATCCATCCGGAAAGCGTCGTATCGTCTTGCGTGTGCGCGCGAAGGAGCCACCAGTCTTCTCGTTTCGCTTCGGGCGCCTCTCCCGCAGCATCGTCATCCCCGCCCTTCACTGGAATGGCCGGCACTTCCAGAGGGATTCGCGCGAGGAAATCAACGGGAGTCCCTTTGCCCAACTGGCGCAGGCGCGGCGTGTCGCGGCCGGGCTCGATGTGCAAATTGCTCAAAACCTTTGTGTGACCGCGCGCCTGGACGGGCAATGTGGCGGCCTTCGCTTCCAGGTCTTTGGCCTTCTGCCACAAGTCCGCGGAAAGCAGATCGCGTTCGTTGACCCAGCCGGTGGCTTTCGCCGCGGTGCGGACCTGAACCTGATCTTGAAATCGCTGGAGGATATCGAGGCGGTCGCCATAGCTGACAATCGTTACCGGCTTGCGCACCTGCGCGGTTGTGCTCCAGAGAGTCAACTGGCGGCTGCCTGCGTAGGCGATTCCGAGCGGCGTGTTCGTGTGGTGAAAGTGAACGTACGCCCCGACGCAAACAACGAGGAGGAGTGCGGACCCAAGGAGAATCTTCCGAATCACGCGCGGTCCCCGAATGTGATTCCCACTGCGCGCGCAGCCCTCACGTAGTCGCTTTGCGGATCAACGAGGCGGTAAGAGCCGATCGCGTCGGCAATCGGCACGGACTCAATTTTCCCCGCGCGGAGACACACCATCCGGTTGTACTGGCCGCGCGCCACCAGATCTACGGCGCACACTCCGAAGCGCGTCGCCAGAGTGCGATCGAATGGGCTCGGCGAACCGCCGCGTTGCACGTGCCCGAGCACGGTGACGCGAACTTCCTTTTTGAGATATTCACGGATAGCGAAGCCGATCGCGTTCCCCACTTGACCCGCCTGCACTTCCGGAAACGGCTTTCCGAGGGCGTCGAGCTTCGGCAACTTCACGCCTTCGGCCACAACGACGAGACAAAATGAGCGGCCCCCTTCCTCGCGCTTTTTAATGGATTCGCAAACCGTTTCGATCGTGAAAGGAATCTCGGGAATCAGGATCACGTCCGCGCCGCCCGCAAGTCCCGAGTGCAACGCAATCCACCCCGCTTCGCGGCCCATCACCTCGATCACCATGACGCGATGATGACTCTCCGCGGTCGTGTGGAGGCGGTCGATTGCGTCGGTGGCCACGTGGAGTGCGGTGTCGAAACCGAATGTCACTTCGGTCGCGTTGAGATCGTTGTCAATAGTCTTCGGCACCGCCACGACTTTCATGCCGAGCTTCGTGAATTCGTGCGCAATCGAGAGCGTGCCGTCGCCGCCGATCACGACCATCGCGCCGATTCCCAGATGCTTCATGTTTTCGATGCAACGTCCGGAGAAATTGTGGACAACCGTTTGGCCGTTTTCTTCAATGGGAAACGCGAACGGATTCCCATGATTCGTGGTCCCCAGAATTGTGCCGCCGCGAGGTAGGATTCCGCGAATCGATTCGAGCGTCAGTTCTTGCGATTGTTCCGGCCAGATCAGCCCGTTGAAACTGTTGGTGACTCCGATCACGCGCCAGCCGTATTGAAGTTTCGCCGTGCGCACGACGGCGCGAATGACGGCGTTCAAGCCGGGGCAATCGCCGCCTCCGTTCGAAACACCGATCGTGCGTATCGGGTCTGTCATCGTCGCATTCGCTCCGAAGCTAACGAAAGATTCTACACCAACCGCCGCGCCGCGCTCCGGGATGCTTGCAGCTTTCTGTTACAATGCGGGGCGCTCGACGCAATCTGGCGAGTCTTGTTGCCGGGGAGAGTCTCGATGCAGAGTCTTGAACGACTGAGACCGCTGGCGCTCCTGCTGCTGCGCCTGGGGCTGGGAATCGTCCTTGTTTACCACGGCTATCCGAAGCTGTTCACGAAGACGCAGGCGGCGATCCAGGGATTCGAACACATGGGATTTCCCCCGTACTTCGCTTACATCGCGGGCGTGGTGGAATTCTTCGGCGGACTGATGCTGATCTTCGGACTATTCACGCGAATCGCGGGCCTGTTGATCGCCGGGGAAATGGCGGTGGCGATTTGGCGCGTGTATTTGCCGCAGGGCGACATCCTGCAAATCAAAAACTACGAATTTCCTCTCGTGATGGCGGTGAGTGCGTTTACGCTTGCGTGCATCGGGGCGGGCGTGATTTCAATGGACCAGGCAATTTTCCGCGAAGGACGCCGCGCTCCGCGAAAACCAAAGGAAAACTGACGCCGCAAAATTTCCCGGGGCTACGCGCTCTGCGGCGGCTGCGCCGTCGCGGCCGTTTGCACCGGGGCACCGATGGGAACCGGATACGGCGCCACGGGCATCACGAGCCACGCGATGATGTAGCCGAGCACGGCGGAAAACGGTACGGGAAAGATTGCCAGCAAAACCCACACGATGCGGACGATCGTGGAATCCATTTCAAAATATTCCGCGAACCCGCCGCACACGCCGGCGATTTTGCTGTCCGTGGAGGAACGCATCAAGCGCTTGTAACCGGTGCGCGGCGGCGGCGCGGGCGCAAGATTTTGCCGGGCCCCGCAGTAATAACAAAAATTCGAGTATTCCGCGATTTCCCTGCGGCAGCTTGAGCACATCATAAATTTATCCTCCCGCGCGGGTGGAGCGCGAACGCCCCCGCGCCTGACATAGATACGAGCCAAGCCCGCAAAAAGTTTCCATCAGTACGCCGCCAGATCTCGAATCGCACGGACAATGTCCTCGGTTTGCGGAAGAATTTCGTCCTCCAGCTTGGGCTGGTAGGCGCAGAAAGTGTCCGTAGCCGCGACGCGGCGAATGGGCGCATCCAGATCGTCGAACAATTCATCGGCGATTCGCGCGGCGATTTCGGCGCCATAGCCCCACGACAATGTGTCTTCGTAAGCGATGAGGACGCGATTCGTCTTGCGCACGGTTGCGGCGATGGCATCCCAATCGTAAGGACTCAAACTTCGGAGGTCGAGGATTTCGACGGAAACCCCGTCCCGCGCCAGTTCCGCTGCTGCAACTTCCGCGCGATGCACGACCGCGCCGTAAGTGATGATGCTTGCATCCTTGCCTTCGTGCACCACGCGCGCCTTGCCGAAAGGAATCGTGAAGTCTGCGCCGGGATATTCCGAGCGGTTGTACGGCTGGCGATACAGGTGCTTGTGCTCGAGGAACAGAACGGGATCGTCCGAGCGAATCGCGGTGCGCAGCAGGCCACAGACGTCGAGCGCGGTGGACGGCATCACGACGCGCAGGCCGGGAATGTGCGTAAATGTCGATTCGCCGCACTGGCTGTGATATATCGATCCGCCCGTTAAGTAGCCTCCGATCGCGACGCGGATCACAACCGGTGATTTGAATGCTCCGGCCGAACGCCAGCGCATCGTGGCCAGCTCGTCGCGAATTTGCATCATCGCGGGCCAGATGTAGTCGAAGAATTGAATTTCGGTGACGGGTTTCAATCCGCGCGTCGCCATGCCGATCGCGCGGCCGACGATGTTGGCTTCCGCAAGCGGCGAATTGAAGACGCGATGCCCGCCGAATTTCCGCTGCAGGCCCGCGGTTGCCTTGAAGACGCCGCCCTTACCCTTCACGGTTGCGAGCGACTCCTCGCGGCTGCAATCGGCAACGTCTTCGCCGAAAACGAGGATGCGTTCGTCGCGCGCCATTTCATCGAGCAGAGTCGCCGAAACCATTTCGACCATTGTCTTCGGCGCACCTTGCAGCTGAGGTTCGACGGCGAATTGCGGCCCTGTGGGGTCCACGTCCGGCGAATAGACCCACTGATAAATCGAATCGGTCGAAGGAAGTGCGGCCGGGAGCGCGCGGTCGGTCGCTTCGGTGATTTCGCGATCGACGGCGGTTTCGAGCGCTTCGAGTTCGCTCTCGTCGAGAATCCCTTCGCGCACGAGAAAGAGGCCGAACTTCGGAATCGGATCGCGGCGCGATTCGTCTTCGCGCTCGGCATCGCAGCGATAGAGTTTTTCATCGTCGGAGAGTGAATGCGAATAGGGGCGCGTGACGTGCGCGTGAACCATCGCCGGGCCTTTGCGCGCGCGGCAATGCGCCACCGCACGCTTCATCGCCGCATAGCTTTCGAGCGGATCGGTGCCGTCGCACTCCTCGATGTGCAGGTGCGGATAATTCGCGACGAGCTTCGAGATACTGCCGCCCGCCGTCTGCACTTCAACGGGAACGGAAATGGCGTAGCCGTTGTCTTCCACGTGGAAAAGCACTGGGAGTCGTTTGTTGCTCGCCGTATTCAGGGCTTCGAAAAATTCGCCTTCGCTCGTCGTGCCTTCGCCGCCCGAGACATACACAACCTCATCGCGATGATGGCCGACGGCGTTTCCGAGCGGGGCTTTGCGCGCTTGCTCGAGGGATTTCGGGAACTGGTCGTAATAGAGCGCGGCCTCCGCTGCGCCGACAGCCTGGAGCCACTGCGTGCCCGTGGGCGAAGATTGCGAGACGATGTTCCACTTCTGATGGCCCCAGTGCGATGGCATCTGGCGGCCGCCGGATGCGGGATCGTCCTTCGCGCCGACGCCTTCAAGCATCATTTCGTAGGGCGTGACGCCCATCATCAAGCAGAGCGCGCGATCGCGATAGTAGGGGTAAAACCAGTCGTGCGCCGGCTGGAAAACGAGGCCTGCGGCGACGAGCGCCGCTTCGTGTCCCGCGCCGCTGATTTGGAAATAGATTTTATTTTGACGCTTGAGCTGGATTTCGCGATCGTCGAGGCGTCGCGAAAGAAACATCGTGCGATAAATGCGGATCAGCGCGTCGCGGTCGAGGCCGTGGTATTTCCCCGCGTCGAACTTCGCTGACTTTGACTTGGTCTGCGTGGGCATCAATTCCCTTCCGCCTCAGGGGTTGGCCGCAGGGTATAGGTGCAATTCATTATACCGAATCGCCCGGCACAGGTAGAAACGCGAAAAATGGACGAATAAAAACGGGTGCGAACCACCCCTAATTCACTGACGGGCTGGGGAGGGCCCGATCGTTTGTTTTCAACGAGTTGCACTGGAATCAGTATGACATTGACTGACAGGCTGACAGAGGCGTGTGAAGTGGAGGAAGCAGAGGATGCAAACGACTTAGAGGGCGCTAAACGCGTGTGCGCGGACAGGTCGAGGCAGGGCGCGCGTCTCGGCCCCGGCCCCCGTGCGGTACGCCTGGTTTGCGTTTTGTTGTGCGCCGACATTTTCACGAGATAAGCGTAGCAAGGCGCGGGCGAATTGCAAGGAGTCAGTGCTGTGGAAGTCGGTGCCGAGTGGCCAGTAACGAATGATCAGTGGCCGGTGATGAGTGGCGAGCGTTTCGGTGATGCTTCGGCGGCGGGTGAGAAAAGCGGTTGGAGTATCCGCAGGAGAGCCGATAAAATGAAACCATGACTCCCCAGAAAGCGCGACCCAAGAGCGTTTCCGAGTACATCAACACCGCCCCCAAAGAGGCTCGGAAGAAATTGCGTGAAATGCGCGCCTGCATTCGCAAAGCTGCACCCGGAGCGAAGGAAAGCCTGAAGTGGGGGATGCCCGCCTTTTCCGATCGGAGGATTTTGGTGATGTTCGCCGCGTTCAAACATCACATCGGCTTTTTTCCCACGTCGTCGGCAGTGAGAGCCTTCCAAAGTGAGCTTTCGAAATTTGCCACGTCCAGGGGAGGAATTCAGTTTCCGCTCGAGAAGCCGCTACCTCTGCCTCTGATCCGCAAGATCACCGCATTCCGCGTTCGAGAGAGTATCGAGAAAGACAGGAAATGGAGATCGTGACGGAAATCCGCGCCTGAAAACACTCCAAACAGTTAGCGCGCTAACCGAACACATCCCGGCGCTTCAGGGAATCTGTGCGAACGATCACGCGATGGATGGCGTCATTCGGAATGGTGGTGCCGCCGGCCTCGATGCCCATCTTGGAAACGTCGAATCACAAATCAAGCTTCACGCGACGCCTCGGCGGAGTTCGAACAACGGGAATCGCGCTGCCGCTTCAGCCTCGAATGCAGCGAGAGGAAGGCAGACAATCGATCTCATCGTGGTCCCACGCTCGGGCGCTGCTTTGCTTCGATGCCCGGAAAGATGTCATAGACATAGTCATGGGCGGCCAGGGCAATCTTGTTCAGCGTGCCTGCCTCAACGCGCTTGACGATTTCCTCGCGGGACAGGTCGAAGATCGCCCCCAGAATCTGCGCGCGCTCTTCTGTGTTCGCCTGCCCCACAACGAAGAGCACGCGCGCGCTGTGCTGAACGTAGCGGGGCGAAAGCAGTTGCCGCTTCAAGAGTTCCATGATGATGGGAGCTTTACCGCGGTCGAAGCGGCCCGGATCGCCGCGGCGGTCCAGCTCGGCGAAGAATTCCGATGTCCATTCGTTGTGATAGTTCCACAACTTCTCGAACACCTCACTCGTGAAACGCGTCCCGGCTTTAATTGCGGTGGCGTTCACTGCCGGTACGACGCCATCCTCAGTAAGCGTCGGCCGCTTGGGGTAGCCGTCCTTCGTGATGGCGGCCTTGTGATAGAGGAGAGTCCACAGCCACGACACATCGATGCGGTAGGTGGCGAGATCATTCATGAACCGCAGCGAAAGTTCGTAGTCGTCGATCGCCGCCGCGAAATTGCCGTTGAGAATCTGGAAGCCGTAGTTCGCCGCCATGTAGAACGCGTGCTGGATATGCTCGATCGTGATCTCGCCCTTGGGCACGCCGTAGATGGAGTCCCAAAGTTCTTGCGTGAACAGTTTCTCAGGCGTGCCCAACATGTCCTTGGTCACAACCCAGGGTGTGATCTTTCCCTGCGCGTTCAATAACCCACGGGATTGCAGCAGCAGCCTCTCTGCGTCAGTGAGACCACTGGCAACCGTTGGCACCGGTTTGCCTTTCACTTCCGAGGTCTCCCGCGGCGCATCGAGGACTGCCTGGAGCTGCGTCACCGGAACTTGCAAGGGCGCATTGCCCGCGGCGACGTATGCCGGTTCTGGGCTGGCGACCCAGCTTTGTCGATAGGCATCATAGAGTCGTCCTTTCACCCGACCTGCCAGGATTTCCTCTAAGTTGGGCTGTTGACCTGCGGGCAGCGTGCCCTCCGGCATAAACATGAGACCCAGCAAGCGTTCTCGTAGCTTGTCGATGGCTATTGCGCGCAAAGCCAGTGGGTTATATCTTGACCGGCCATAGGCATCGGACCGCTGATAGATCATTACCGCCGCCATCCCTCCAATAGGGGCGCCCTGCGTGAGTTCGCCATTTTTCATACCGGCCATGAGCATCATGAGCGCGTTGTACTTCTGATACGCAATCATGTTCGGGGAGGCCATGCCGATCAACTGTGGATCCGGAAAGACTCCCTTCGGGTCGTCCTTCCACATTTCGATAAGGCTGCCCAGGTAGTCCCATCGGCCGACATTCGTCCCGAGGAGCCGGCGTCGCAAAACCCAGGCGATCACCGGCAAGAAACGTCCCGCATTTCCCTCCTCATAGAGGACTTTGATCTTGAAGGTGCCGGCCGGAATCCCGATCATGCCTTCCAGCCGCGCCAGAAGCTTCTCCAGGATCAGCGCTTCCTGAGGAGTCTGAATTTTCGGAATGTAAAAATACAATCCTGTCCCGGCACGTGTGAGGGACTCATAGTTATTCAGAACCCACAGGACAGTGATGGGAATCAAACCGGACACCGGTTGACTCTCGACCCGGATGTGGTCAAACACCACGTGGATGCCGGGAGGCCGCGCGAACCGGGTCGGCCATCGCCCCGGAGACGTGTTGATCTTGTACGCGCGCTTTTGGCCTTTCTTTACGACCTCATATGGGCGGTCGGCCCAGCGGCCTTCCAAAATCTCCTTGGCGTTCTGCAAGGCGGCAAAAATCCCGGGCGCTTGATTCGCAGGTGTGCCGTCGGGCTGGAAGTGGGGCGGTGAGGCATCTTCGAAGTCCGGCATGTTCATGGGCGCCGGGCTATTCAGCGCGTTGAAAGCCATGTCCAGCGGATGCCACGGCCCGGTGAGTTCCAAGCCGGGATTCGTCAGCGGGTGAGCATCCTTCGGGATGGGCACCTCGTCGTTCAGCCGCCAGCGCCATTTGCTGTCCCTGCCGAGAGCGTTGTCAATCAGGCCTTGGACGACCTGGCGAAACGTCCAAAACTTCCCCGTCACCGAATCCTCGAACGTGTCCTCCCATTTCGGCCAGGAATATTTCTCGCGCACCGGCGCGGGCGAATGCAAGACCATCCGCCGTGCGGTAAGGGCCGCGGCGATCTCCGGACCCAGCTCTTGAGTGAGAGTCGCAATCGTCTGTTCGATATTGACTTCTCGCCCGTTTACATTCTTGGTTCCGAAGAGGTCAGGGAACTTCTGGAGAATGTCCTCACGGATCGTGGCCTTGGCCATCCTCAACTCCTCCATATCGGCGCACCGAGCGCGCACGCAAAATAGAGCACTGTTGCAGGCAGTCGTCAAGCCCCCATCGGGCAAGTGAGCGTGATTGGGTGAGCCAAAATCATTTCCTTTCGGCCCACAGTCGATTCACAAGGACGGCCGTCGAATCACAAATCAAAGTTCACACGACGCCTCGGCGAAGTTCATCAAGCGGAAACTACCCGGAAGCGTACAGAGAGAGAGCCCAATGGACCGGTCGATTCGAATCCTCGTGGTTTAGACACAGGGAGCCGCTTGCTCGGCAAGTGCGTCTATCAAGCACTGAGTCCATTCAGGCCACGATAAACGGCGTTAGCTTTCCAACCGAAGAAAAGAGAAGAGCGCGACGAAATCGCCGTTAGGGTTGCGAGAGTCAAATGATCGCCGCGGACTTGCGCGCATGGTTCCGAGATTCTATCGCACCATTTCGCACGATAGTTCCCTGAGGCGGCACGAACTGCGTTGACTCGGCTCGCGGCCTGACCTAGCATGCCAAAGCGAATCCCAGCTTGCCGCGACTTAATGTCATAGGCAGGCGCGCGCGAGAAGGAATTAAAATGGCGACTGACTCGCTGTTTGACACGATTGGCGGACGAATCAAAATCAACGCTGCTGTTGAATCGTTCTATAAGAACGTTCTAGCCGATGAGAGCCTCCGGCCGCTCTTTGAAGGTGTTGGCATGGACCACCTGCGCGCACGTCAAAGCATGTTTGTCTCCATGCTTCTCGGGGGAAAGATCGTTTACACTGGCAAAGATATCGGCGCCGCACACGACCAACCACGAAGGATGGGCATGAATGAATCTCATTTCGAAACGTTTCTCAACCACTTTCGCGCGGCTTTGGAAGAAGTAGGAGTCCAATCCGATAAGTTGGAGCAAATCATCAAGCTTCTTGGCCAATCCCGCGGGGCTATTCTGAATCGCTGAATTTGTCCTCCCCAGCTTCCGAGGCTCAACCACCCGATTGCGCTGGTAACCAGGCGCGTGAAAAAGCAATTGTCCGGCTACCGCGTTAATCAAGCACTGGGTGCGTTCGTTCGCGGGAAACCCTGTGGCTCCTACAAATTCGAGTCTTCTGAAAAAAGCCGGAAATTGGAAGATAGAAACGTCTGGGGGACATGAAAAGTCGTTCGCAGAGCTTCGTGACCATGGTCACAAAGCAGGGTGTCCCAAGTCACTTCCAAAATGTGATTTAAGCGTTATCCAGTTCAGGTTGGCAGTTCCCTGCTGAAGCATCTCATTAAGCTGCCGGCGAGGGGGAGCGTTCCAGGCGCTCCCGAAGCTTAGTGCGCTGAGCCACACGGAATTGCTGGCCGAGGCGCGGCCCGCAGCGTTTAGCGCGCACCGTGCCCACGGGGTTAGTGGTTTACATATTGCTCTCTCATACGCCTCCACCGGCCCACCGTGCCGGGAGTTGGGCGCGCAGCAGGGAGACAGGTCCAGCGCACAAAATTGGAAAGGAGAACAGTTTATGGCGAAAGAACAGTTGAATATCGTTGACCAGCGAACGAAGATGGCTTACGACCTGCCACTGAATAAAGGCGCCATCCGGGCAACGGAATTGCGGCAAATCAAGACCGGGCCAGACGATTTCGGGGTAATGAGCTACGACCCCGCATTCCTGAACACAGCGTCCTGCGAAAGCGCGATCACTTTTATCGATGGAGACAAGGGGATCCTCCGGTATCGCGGCTATCCCATCGAACAGTTGGCGGAGAAGTGCACGTTTCTGGAAGTCGCATACCTGATCATCCATGGCGAGCTCCCGACCGAGTCGCAATTGAAGCCATGGATTGACGACATCACGCACCACACCATGTTGCACGAAAAGACGAAGGAATTTTTGCAGGGGTTCAACCATGATGCGCATCCCATGGGGATGTTCATCAGCACGGTGGCGGCGCTTTCGACCGTGTACCCGGAATCGCGGAACGTGCACGATCCAGAGATACGCAAGCTGCAGATTCACCGGTTGATCGGCAAGGTTCCCACGATCGCGGCGTACACCTACCGGCACGGCCTGGGTTATCCATACATCTACCCGGATAACGAACTGAGCTATACAGAGAACTTCATGAATATGCTGTGGCGGATGGTGGAGCCGAAGTACCGCGCCAATCCCGCGCTTTCCCGCGCGCTGGACATCCTGTTCATCCTGCATGCCGACCATGAGCAGAATTGCAGCGCGAACGTAATGAGGGCGGTGGGCAGTTCGCAGGCCGATCCGTACGTTTGCACTGCGGCGGCAGCGGCGGCGCTCTCCGGCCCGCTGCATGGCGGCGCGAATGAAGAAGTCTTGAAGATGCTGGATGAAATTGGAACGAAGGACCGCGTCCCGGCGTATGTCCAACAAATCAAGGCGGGACACGGCAAGCTGATGGGATTCGGGCACAGGATCTACAAGAATTACGATCCGCGCGCACGAATCATCAAGTGGGCGGCCGACCAGGTATTTCTGGCGACGGGCAGGAACCCGAAATTGGACATTGCTCTGGAGCTGGAGCGAATCGCGCTTGAGGACGAGTACTTCATAAAACGGAAGCTGTACCCCAACGTCGATTTCTACTCCGGGATCATCTACCAGGCCCTGGGGTTCAAGCCGGATATGTTCACGGTCCTATTTGCGATTCCGAGAACCGTGGGCTGGCTGGCGCAGTGGCAGGAGATGCTGCAGGATCCGGAACAAAAGATCGCACGCCCGCGTCAGATCTACACCGGGTACCCGGAACGGAACTTCGTGCCGATCGAGAAGCGTACCGAACAGACACTCGCGGCAGGAAGTTAGATTTGTTAAAGGGGCGGAGCGCGCAATCGGGGCGCGATTCCAGCGAGCGCTCCGCCCTCATCATCTGACGTGGAGTGCGGCGGCTTGCTTGTCCAGAATCCGCCCGAGGCGGATGAAGCGCAGACGATTTCGCGCCTGCGTCTTAATCTAGAAGTCTGAGGCTGCCGCACTCTTTGCGCCTTGTGCAAAGTGTGCGGGTTTTGCAGGGGCGTCTCGCCGCGGTGGCCTGCGCCATGCGCGGATGGCGGTGGGGCACTTGCTTTTGTGGCACAGACAATCTTGTCTGTGCGCTCTTGACTCATTCGCCGCGCCTTTCTTTCTTCGTTGTCATCTCGAGCGACGATCGGGAGCCGAGGGATCTCTCCTCGTTTTTCCGATGCTCTAGTTGTTTTGTCGTCATCCTGAGTCCGCCTTAACGGACGAAGGATCTCTCTTCATTTGGTCCCGAGGCCTTCGAAGTGTGAAGGGTCGGAGGCTTATTCGTCCCTTGACTCTGAAATCTCGACACTCAACTGCCCCTCTGAAATTCCTTACACCAACGACCCCTTGCGCGCCGCATGATACTATGCTATATAGATAAGCAGTTAGTTAACCCTGCGAGTGAATCGCACCCCAAAAAACTGAATCACGAAGTTGGCAGCAAGAGGCTCGATGTGCGTTTGCGAGCGTGAGGGCGATGTCTGCCTGCGTCCCGGCAGACTGCCTCGGAGGGGGAATATGACTTTTTTAATCGACAGTCAGGCGATTAGAACCGATCGCAACCCATTGAAACCAAAGGACAGGCACCATGTCTAATCGTCACTCGATCCGGGGAATTTTCTGCGCGCTTCACGAGCTCGCCACTGGCCGCGTCAGCGGCCGTGCGCGAGCGGAAGGGGCCTCCCAAGTCCCCGGTAAGGGGAGCTTGGGGGATGAGTCACTAGCCACCTTCATGTCGCTCTGTCTTGCAAAGCATCACTCAATTTCTAATCGCCAAAATTCTGAATTAGAAATCGCTGCAACTCATTTAAAACAAAGGCGCGACCAAATTCTAACCGCCAAAAATAGTGGTGTTTTGGGAACTCACTTTAACAGTCATTCGCGCACTCCCGGCGACCACCGCAAGTGGCTCTCATCTCCGGTTTCCGGAGTCCCGACGCCGGACCTGAAGAACGCGCCATTGTTAGTCATCGCGAGCCTGCCCGCCACGGCGAACGAGCCAATCGCGGCGGGCGACGAGGGATCTGCTTCTCGGCCTCACTCGTTACTCCGGCGGACTCACAAGGGAAGGAGAAGCCGTAAGCGCCATCCCCTGAATGGGTTGCCTGGGAACATCCTTTTCGCTTGCGGGTGCATTTACAGCGCGCCAGGTCCAGGTACAAAGTGGCACTGTGCGGGCGAGATCGGAATCCTGAGCCGAAACTTCTCCCGTGCTCGGATGCATTTCCACAAAAAGGGAGAACAGCGATGAAGAAATTTGCAAGGCTCTTTGGAGTGGCGCTGGGCCTCGCGGCTCTGGCGTTTGTGGTTTCTCTGGTGCCGCAGAAAAGTGCGAGCGGTACAGTCGCGGCGCAGGTGCAGGTGGTGAACGAAGTCATACCCGTGAATGGGACCGTGACGGTCGGCAACACGCCGACGGTCAACGTGGGAAACTCGCCGACGGTGACGATCAGCGGCACGCCGACGGTCAGCCTGGCGGGCAACCAGACGGTGACGATTGGCGGCACGCCGCATGTCATCACGGATAACCTGCCGGCGGTAACGGACGTGAGGAACTTGGACGATCCGGGGCGGATACCCTACCAATCCAGTGCGACCACCCCCTGCTCGTCTTTCTGCCTCTTTAATTTTGGCCCTGTGCCCTCAGGACATCGCCTGGTGATCCAGCATGTCACCGGGTACTTGGGTTTCATCTCCGATCCGAAATCTGTTCAAGTGCTTCTTCGACTTCAGAGTGGGGCGATAGGCAGCAGTTTCTTCGTTTCCACCGGGGATGTGACCGCCGCCTTCGACCAGCCGGTTCAGCTTTACTTCGACGAAAACCAAACGATTTCTGTGGAGGTGTTCGCGGATGCTCTCCCCTCGCCGAGTGTTACGCAGGAAATGAATCTGATGGGGTACTTGCTCGATTGCGGTGCGGCGCCGTGCGCACCCATCGCGCACTAGAAATAGGAGGAATCACATGAAGTGTGAGGTCGGTGCCGGCCGTGGGAGTTTTCCACTGCAGGAGAACTCGCGGCGCTTGACACCGGTGCTACAATCCGCGCAATTGGGCCGGGAAGGATGGGGCGATGAACCGGCTTGGCGCGGCTGTGTCCGCCGTTGTCTTTTTTTTGGCGGTTCCCAAAACTACGCTCGCACAGCGCTTGATCGGCGCAGCGGGAATCAACCCGGTCAGCGTGGTGGGCATTGTCTATTCCGAACAAAGCAACCGGAGAATCGAGCGCGCGAATGTGCGGCTCTGCGACGTCGGCGGAAAT
>JBAWGF010000065.1:0-14017 GCA_049592615.1 Candidatus Acidiferrales bacterium | reverse complement strand
GCGAATGAAATTTGGCGCTGATTATGAAAAATACTGCCGGAATGTTCCGCGGTGGATTCCGCGAACGCACGCGTGGAGCCAGCAGCACAATTAGAATTGGCGGATGAGCCTGTAAGCCGGATTCTGTCCGCTGCGTGTCCATCGCCTCGATTTGCATCGAAGCACGTTCGGCCTGCGCAGCGCGGCGATCATTCCTCTAGGTCCGGGATCGCTCCCGGACTCAAGCAGCCTACCCGAGGGTCGCGGCGCCGCACTCTTTCGAGTTCAGCGCGTGCGGGCTGGGCCAGCCCTCCCCTCCTATTTGGCCTTGCTCCACGCGGGGTTTGCCGTGCCCCGGATGTTGCCATCCGGGCGGTGGGCTCTTACCCCACCTTTTCACCCTTGCCAAATGCGCCAGACCGTTGAAGGCGAGTCCTCGGTTTTGCCGAAAACTTGCCGCAGGGTACAAGCATCACCGGCGGTCTATTTTCTGTGGCACTTTCCGTGGCCGCGTCAGAAGCAATCCGCTCGCGCGAACCGCCCGGCGCAACCCCCTGGCGTTACCAGGCGCGTTGCCCTTCACCCTGAGAACGCCAAAAGCGTTCGAAGGGTTTTCGGAGTCCGGACTTTCCTCCCCCTCACCCCGTTTACACAGGGCAAGCCGGCGATCACCCGGCTCATCCGCCATCACCATTATACCTGAACGGTGTGAGGACTCGAGTGGTTCCGAAATGCAGCCTTACGCGAAGTAAATTCCGTACTCCTGGCAAATTGCCTTGACCTTCTCGAAGTCGGGAGGCCCGGGAGGCAATAGGCTCAGCTTGCGAAACATTTCTTCCGCACCCGCCGGCACAAGCGTGATGATAGTCTTGTTGGGCTTCGATCCGATGACCTTGAATGCGTGCTCCACCTCGCGCGGGACGTGAACTGTCGTCCCGCCTTTCGCGAGAATTACTTTGCCCTCGATCGTGAATTCCAGTTCGCCTTCGACAATGTAAAAAATCTCATCTTCGCGGGTGTGATAGTGCAGTGGCACCATCACCCCCGGAAAATTATTCTGCTCAATAATCGCGAACGCTCCACCGGTCTCGCGTCCCGTCAGCTTCACGGTCTGGTGGTCGCCAAGCACAACCTGGCGGCTTCCCGCACCGGCCGGAATCACGTTCCCTGATTTTCCAGTTTGCGCTTCCACGGTTCCCTCTCCTGGCAAATTCTTTCTCTTCGGTCTCGGATTTTATTCTCACCGAGAGTTCAGCAACTTTTCAAATCCGATTTCGTCGAGGATCGGCACGCCGAGAGTTTTTGCTTTGTCATACTTCGAACCTGGATCGGCGCCGACGACTACGTAGTTCGTTTTCTTGCTGACTGATGATCCTGCCTTGCCACCGTGCGACGCGACCAGCGCTTCAGCTTCTTCTCGCGACCTGCGCTCGAGAGTCCCCGTGAACACAAACGTCATCCCGGCAAATTTCGTGTCCTTCGGCGCCTGGCGCTCGCCCTTCATGTTTACGCCCGCGACGCGCAGATGCTCGATTAATTTTCGATTCGCAGGCTCGGAGAAAAACTCCGCGACGCCTGCGGCTACTTTGGGGCCGACTTCGGTGACCTCGGTCAATTCCTCCTCGCTCGCTTCCGCCAGTTTGTCCATTGACCCGAAGTGGTCGGAGAGAAGCTGTGCCGTGCGCTCGCCGACGAATCGAATTCCAAGTGCATAGATCAGCCGGTCGAGAGTGTTCTTCTTGCTCGCCGCGATTTCATCGAGCAGATTCTGCGCCGATTTCTCCGCCATGCGCTCGAGCCCAGCTAACGTATCAAGGTTGAGCTTGTAAAGCCCGGCGGCATCCTTCACGAGTCCTTTGTCCACAAGCTGATCCACGAGCTTGTCGCCCAGGCCGTCAATATTCATCGCGTGGCGGCCCGCGAAGTGCAGCAGCGATTCCTTGCGCCTCGCGGGGCACGAGACATTCACGCATCGGTAGGCGACCTCGCCTTCGTCCTTATGAATTCGCGTGCCGCATTCAGGGCATTCCTTCGGCATGCGAAACGGCTTCTCTTCCCTGCCGTGCTTCATAACCTTCACGACGTGTGGAATCACTTCGCCGGCGCGCTCGATCAGCACCGTATCGCCCGCATGCAGGCCGAGCCGTTCGATTTCGTCCATGTTGTGCAGCGTTGAACGGCTGACGGTCACGCCGCCGACCTGCACCGGCTCGAGGTAAGCAACCGGAGTAAGCACCCCGGTGCGCCCGACCTGCACGTGAATCTCATTCACCACGGTGGTTTCCTGATGCGCGGGATACTTATACGCAATCGCCCAGCGGGGCGCTTTGGACGTGTAGCCGAGTTCATTCTGAAGCGCGATTTCGTTCACCTTGACGACGATGCCGTCGATTTCGTAGAGGAGTTTCTCGCGCTTCGATTCCCAACGGTTGATGTAGCGCTCGACTTCCTCGATTCCTTCGCACAGCTCCCAATCGTCGCTTGCTTTGAATTGCAACGTCGCGAGCGCTTCGAGGGCTTCCGAATGTTTCTTCTTCGCGGCGCGGCCTTCGACGAGCAGGTAGTAAGCAAAAAAGTCGAGACGCCTCGAAGCCGTGATCGCCGGATCGAGCACTCGCACCGCGCCTGCTGCTGCGTTGCGCGGATTCACGAAGCGCTTGCCGCCCTGCTCTTCCTGCCGCTCGTTCAGCTCATCGAAAGCTTTGCGCGTCATGATCGCTTCGCCGCGCACTTCCAGGTTGGCTGGCACCCCTGCTTTCTTCAACAGCTTTTCGTCGAGGCTCAGAGGAATTGACCGGATCGTCTTCACGTTGGGCGTCACATCCTCGCCCGTCGTGCCATCGCCTCGCGTCACGCCGCGCGTGAGCGTCGCCTTCTCGTATTGCAGCGACATGCTCAACCCGTCGAATTTGTGCTCCGCGACATATCCGATTTTTTCGCGGCCGGTGAGTTCGCGGACGCGCCGGTCGAAATCGCGCAACGCCTCAAACGAGAATGCGTTGTCGAGGCTCACCATCTGCGTTTTGTGGCGAACCGCTTGAAAACCCTCTCGCGGCGCGCCGCCCACTCGCTGCGAAGGCGAATCCGGCGTCACGAGTTTCGGATTGGCGGCCTCGAGCGCTTTGAGGCGCTCCATCAGTCGATCGAATTCAGCGTCGGTGATCTCCGGGTCGTCCGCCACGTAATACAGGTATTCGTGATGCCGGATTTTCTCGCGCAGGCGCTCGATCTCTTTTGCGGCGTCGCGGCTCTTGGGCATGAACTCCTCTGCGGGATGCAGTCGGTCAAAACCGCTGGGTATTATACAATGCCCGCTTGTCCTGACAGGTTAAGACGATCCCGATGCCCGACGGAATCCGCGACGCGCTCCTGATCTACAACCCCACCAGCGGGCGCAAGCGGCATCGCCGCTTTTCGGAAATCGAGCAGGCGGTGCGCATTTTGAAGGATGCCGGCATCACCACGGAACTCGCTCCTACAACGGGCCGCGGCAAAGCCCAGGGAATGGCGCGACAGGCCGTGGCGCAGCGTCGCGGCATGGTGATTGCCTGCGGTGGCGACGGCACAATCAACGAAGTCGTCAACGGGCTCGCCGGGAGTCAGGTGCCGATGGCGGTACTTCCCGCCGGCACCGCCAACATTTTGGCGAAAGAGCTTCGCATTCCGTGGGACATCCCGCACGCGGCGCGCTTGATTCCGGATGGAATCGTTCGCCGTATCGCGCTGGGAATCGCTATGGCTTCGGAAGGAAATTACCGCGAGGCAGTTCCTCCCGAGGGCCGCTATTTTATCTGCGTTGCAGGCGCGGGCCCCGACGGCGCGATCACCAATGCCGTGAACGAGGAGTTCAAGAAGAACGCGGGTATTGTCGCCTACTGGGCCGAAGGGGCGCGCCAGCTCATTCGATACGATTTCCCCGAATTGTGCGTTCGTTCCGCCAACGCGGAACGCCGCGCGACAATCGTTGTCATCGGCCGGACGGCGCACTACGGCGGACCTTTCAAAATCACCACCGGCGCAAGTTTGTTCGAGGATTCCTTCGAGTTGCTGACGAATTCGGCGCGAAGCCGCTTTCGGTATCTCGTCTGCCTCCCCGCGCTCTGGCTCGGCAAGCTTCGCGGGATGGAGGGCATCGACGCATGGAAGGCAACCGAAGCGATCTGCGAGCCTGCCGGCGCAGCACCGGTGTACGCTCAGGTGGACGGCGAGCCGGTCGGCGCGCTTCCGCTCGAATTTAGAATCGTGCCGGACGCGCTATCGCTTGTAACGCCGGCCGCGCCGAAAACGTAATTCTCTCCGGAGGAACGCGAGCGTGGAACCTGTCACGCATGCACTCACTTCGCTGGCGCTTGCGCGCGCTGCGCAGGGCCGCCTCCCGCGATACGGGACGACGATGTTTCTCGTCTCCGGTGTCGCCGCCGACCTCGACTACGCGAGCTACTTTGGCGGAGCGGGCGCGTTTTTGAAACTTCATCGTGCGCTGCTTCACTCGCTCCCCGGCTCCGCCGCGCTAATCTGCGCGATTGCTGCCGCGTTCTATTATTTCGATCGGAAGCGTCCTTCAAAAGGTTCTCTCGGCCCGCTCCGTTTCCTTCCGGCGGTTGCCGTGTGCAGTATCGGAGCCGCATGGCACCTCGTCCTTGATTGCGCGAGCGGCGATAGCGTTCAACTCCTGTGGCCGTTCAAGGTGGACTCAGCGGCGTGGAATCTCACAACCCAACTCGATCCGTGGGTGCTGGTTCTGCTCGTCGCAGGACTCCTGCTGCCCAATCTATTTCATCTCGTGAGCGAAGAAATCGGTGAACGCAAGAAAGGTCCTCGAGGGCGGCGCGGAGCGCTTGTCACTTTGTTTCTTCTTGTGGCGTATCTAGGCGCACGCGGAATCCTCCACTCGCGCGCGGAGGGTTTGCTGCTCTCCCGCGAATACCATGGCCGCGCACCATTTTTTGCCGGCGCGTTCCCTTCTTCGGCATCCGTCTTCGAATGGCGCGGAGTGGTTGTCACGGACAACACGATTGAAGAAGTGGAAGTCTCGCTCGCGCCCGGTGCGGAATTTAATCCCGACCGCAGCCTGACGCATTTCAAGCCGGAGGAATCGCCGGCGCTCGGCGCGGGCGAGGTGACGCCAATCGCCAGGACTTATCTGGCATACGCGCGCTTTCCACTCGCCAGCGTCATTCGCATCGAAGACGGATACCGCTTCGAGCTGCACGATCTGCAATTCTCTTCCAGCGACGCCAGCCCAGGAAATATTTTTGTCCGCGTGGATTTCGACGGCGCGCTCCAGGTACGCAACTCGGGATTTCACTTCGCCTCATCGCCGAATCAGTAGATCGCTCCGTCGCGGCCCGGAACGAATTATTCGCTTGCGGGTGAATGCCGGAACAACAACCGGCCCGCGACGTAAACCACCAGGAGAATGACAAGGACAGAGAGCGCAAAGCCGATCCGGTGTGCCGTCAAAAACTGAAGGGTTGCGTCGCCGTAGCGTACCGCAAGAATTCCTTCTCCGAAGTAACGCAGGCCGCGACCCAGCAACAAAGCGAGGACAAACGTCTTCAAGGGAACCTGAAACACTCCTTCGGCAAGCACAAATATCTTGAACGGAAACGGCGGAGGAAGAATCGCCGGCACGAAAACGCTGAGGAAGGCATTGCGTTCAACCCACATTTTTGCCTTGTCCGCGCCCTTGCCGTGGCGGTGATGAAAATATGCTTCGCCGCCTTTTTTCGCGAGCAGGTAGAGCCAGATGCATCCGCAGAGCGAGCCGAGAGCGGCCATCGCGCAGTAGTAAGGCATTCGCGCCGGGCTCGTGAGTGATAGGTTGATCACGAGCGCGTCGGTGACGAACGGAAATGAAAGCACGGAGGAATCGAGAAACGCGACGATGAAAAGCCCTCCGCCGCCCATCCCTGCGATGAATTTTTGCAGCCAGTTGGGTAGCTTGACCTGATTCGTTTGCACGCGGCGCCCCGATGAAATCGGCCGATTGTAGCAGAGTTCCGAAACACGGCTGCGGCGCGCCTCACTTGCGCACTTCAGGCCACGAATCGCAAATTGCTGATTCGCAGCCGGTCGGATAAACTTGTTGCCGGATACTTTTCCTACTGATGACACTCCTCGACGACCTGAATGATCGACAAGGCGAAGCGGTTCTCGCGACCGAAGGGCCCGTGCTTATTCTGGCAGGCGCCGGAACAGGCAAGACGCGCGTCATTACTTATCGCGTCGCGCACCTGATCGAAAAGGGCGTTCCCGGAAGCGCAATCCTCGCTGTCACGTTTACAAACAAGGCCGCGGACGTGATGAAAGAGCGCATCGGCGAATTGCTTCGCGCGAGCGGCAGCGACGCGTCGGATGTTTGGGTTTCCACATTTCACTCGTTTTGCGCGAGACTGCTTCGCCGCGAAGCGCAACATCTCGCCTTGCCGCGCGACTTCGCAATCTACGATGACGACGATCAGACGGCAGCCGTAAAGCTCGCCTTCGAGCAATTGGAGCTAGACCCCGCCGAGCTCGGTATCTCGCCGCGAAGCATGCGCGAACAGATCAGCCACGCGAAAAATCATGGCATCACGCCGGATACGATGGCGGCGAATTCGGGCGACGAGTTGCGAAGACAAGTCGCGGCGGTCTTTCAGACATACGACGAAATTCTGCGTAAAGCCAGCGCACTCGATTTTGACGATCTTCTTCTCCGCGCCGTCGAGCTTCTGAAAGGTCACCCCGACGTGCGCGAATCATGGAACGCGCGATTCCAATATCTGATGGTGGACGAATTTCAGGACACGAATGCCGCGCAGGAAGAACTCGTTCGTCTCCTCGCCGGCTCGCGCAAGAACGTGTGCGTCGTTGGCGACGAAGACCAGTCAATCTACGGATGGCGCGGCGCACTCGCTGGTAGTCTGAAGCGCTTTATCGAGGCTTTCCCTGGCACACAAATCATTCCCCTCGAGGAGAACTACCGCTCGACCCAAACGATTCTCGATGCTGCCGCCAGTGTTGTGCGAAACAATACCGATCGGCTTGAAAAGATGCTTCGCGCGACACTCGGTCCCGGTTTGCAAGTGAGCTATTACGAAGCACACGATGCCATGGCGGAAGCTGAATTCGTCTGCGCCGAAATCGAGCCTCGCGTTCGGAAGGATCCGAACGCCCGCTTTGCAGTTCTCTACCGCACCGGCGCGCAGTCGCGATCGTTCGAAGAAGTTCTGCGACGGCTCGGGATTCGCTATCGCGTTGTCGGCGGTTTCAGCTTTTATGAACGCGCCGAAGTGAGAAACGCGCTCGCGTACGTGCGTCTTCTGTTTCATCCGGAAGACGATGTTGCGCTTCTCCGCGTCCTGAACACGCCGCCGCGTGGAATCGGCGCCACCACTGTTGACGTTCTCAAAGCACGCGCGAAAGAAACAAAGCAATCGCTCTGGGACGTGATTCGTGCCGGCGATTTCCCCGCCGGGAAAAAGTTCCCGACCGCGCTGTTCGCGTTTCGCAAGCTGATCGAAGATTTGCAAACTGAGTGCAAGGACCGTCCGCCCGAGCAAATGTTCAAAGGCGTCCTCGACCGCACCGGCTATCTCGCCTGGATCGAGCAGCAGGACAATCTCGAGCACTCCTCGCGCGCGGAAAATCTCCGCGAACTCGCGAACGCGATGGCGGAGGCAACCGAGGCGGGACAGTCTCTCTTCGATGTACTCGACCACGCCGCTCTCGTCAGCGATGCCGATGAATACGACCCGACGATTCCCGTTTCGCTCATGACGCTTCACAGCGCGAAAGGCCTCGAATTCGACGCAGTATTCCTCGCGGGACTGGAAGAAGGCCTGCTGCCTCACAGCCGCTCGCTCGACAAAGTCACCGATGTCGAAGAAGAGCGCCGGCTATTTTACGTTGGCATGACTCGCGCGAAGCAATCGCTCGTTCTCTCACGCGCGACATTTCGCCGTGTCTATGGCGAAGAGCGCCTGCGTTCATCGCTGCCCTCGCGCTTCCTCGGTGAAATTCCGGGAGACCTTCTCGAGGCGGCATCCGGCTCGCTTTCCGAACCCGGTGAAACCCGCCGCTACGAACCCGACCCGGATTCTTCCGAGAGCTACTCTTACCGGCGGCGGCCTGCCGCATCTTCGCGACCCGCGCGCGCCGCGCGCGCTTCCAAAGACCCGCTCCTTGGCACTCGCGTACGGCACCCGAAATACGGCATTGGCACAATCACTGCAGTCGAAGGAGAAGGCGAAGACCGCAGGATTACTGTCAGCTTTCAGGATTACGGCTCGAAAAAGCTTCTCGAACGCTACGCGAATCTCCAGCTTGCGTAGGGCCGTGCACAAAAGAACATCCCGATTGCCGTCGCGGTGAATTGGGGCGCTCGAAAGAGTTAAGGTTGCGCGGAGACGCCGCGCAATGTAGAGTTTTTTGTCTTTCGCACGGGGAAGGTGGAGACTTGGACCCACAACTTTTCCGTACCAAGAACATCGACGATCTCATCACCGATTCGGAGAACCCCGAAAAACGCCTTAAGAAGTCCTTGGGCTGGCTGAGTCTGACTTCGCTCGGCATCGGAGCTGTAATCGGCTCGGGGATTTTCACGGTTGTCGGCACCGCCATCGCCGGTCAGAAGCTCCAATTCAAATCCATTCTGAACGCGCCGCTTCTCGAATATCTGATTTACCATTCGGCATCTTTCGGCCGGCCGGGAGCGGGCCCGGCCATTGCGCTTTCGTTCGTCCTCGTCGGAATCGCGTGCGCATTTGCGGGGCTTTGTTACGCGGAGTTAGCGGCAATGATTCCCATCGCGGGGAGCGCTTACACTTATACCTACGCGACGATGGGCGAACTCATCGCGTGGATCATCGGCTGGGACCTGATCCTCGAGTACGCCGTATCAAACATGGCCGTAAGCGTTGGCTTCTCGGCGCACATCGTGGACCTGATTGATTGGTTCGGCATTCATCCGGATTTACGTTGGATCACGCCTGCTTATCTACCTGCCGGGCTCAGCGATTTACAGGGCAACGTTCTCTACACGCCGGGCTGGCATTTCGGCTTCAATTGGCCCGCGTTCATCATCGTGATGCTGCTGACGGTGATTCTCGTCCGCGGAATCCGCGAGTCGGCCGGCGCCAACAATATCATGGTCATGCTGAAAATCGTGGCCATTCTCGTATTTATCGGCGTCGCTTCACGCATGATTCACCCGGCAAATTGGCACCCGTTTTCTCCGAACGGCTGGCCCGGCATTCTCACCGGCGGCTCGATTATTTTTTTCACGTACATCGGATTTGATTCGGTCTCAACCGCTGCGGAGGAATGCAAGAATCCACAGAAGGATTTGCCGATCGGCATCATCCTCACGCTTTTGATTTGCACGCTGCTGTATATCGCCGTGGTTGTGGTCTTGACGGGCATCGTGCGCTGGGAAACCCTGATGGACGATGCCGCTCCCATCGTCAACACGATGAAGCGCCTCCACTTTGGCGGCGTCGAGGTAGTCGTACTCATCGGCGCGTTGATGGGCATGATCTCGTCGCTGCTCGTCTTTCAGCTCGGCCAGGCGCGCGTATGGTTCGCGATGTCGCGCGACGGCCTGCTTCCTGGCGTTTTCAGCCGCGTACACAAGCGCTTCCGCACACCCGATTTTTCCACCATCGTCGCGGGCTTTCTCGTCGGCGTGCCCGCCGGCCTCCTCGACATCGGAACGCTCGCCGATCTCTCCAATATCGGAACGCTGTTTGCCTTCGCGCTTGTCGCCGGTGGCGTCCTGATTCTTCGTTTCCGTGAGCCGGACCGCCCGCGCGCCTTCCGTGCGCCCGGCGGCCTCCTCGCACCCATTGTCACGATTCTCACGTGCATCCTGCTGATGGCCGGCCTGCCGATCACGAACTGGATCCGGTTCTTCGTGTGGCTCATCCTCGGGTTGTTCGTGTACTACTTCTACGGCCGGAGACACAGCCAGCTCACGACGGAAAGACTGAATGCCGCTGCGGCCTTGAAGGAGGGAAAACGCTGATGCGTTTTCGGCTCTGCGCCGCGCTGGCTCTCCTGCTGCTCGTTTTCTTCGCGAGCCTCCCGTCATCCTTTGGCTGGGGCGAAGGCGCGGAGCGTCTGATTACGAACAAAGCCGTCGATACTCTCCCGGATGAGATGCAGCAGTATTTCTCGGCGAACAGGCAATTCCTCGTGCAGCACGTCACCGATCCGGAGGAATCCCAGGCGAAGAATTCATCCGAGCACCGTACCGATTTCATCCAGCTCGACCACTACGGCCCTTTTCCGTTTTCAGCTCTCCCGCGCGTTTATACAGCGGCGGTGAACAAGTTCACCAAACGCACCCTCGATCAATACGGACTTCTTCCCTGGCAAATCGGGCTGTACAGCGAGCGCCTGACCAATGCGTTCCACGATCACAACTGGAACGACGCGAGACTTTCGGCGGCGCTCCTCGCGCATTACGTCGCCGCAGCACACGACCCGTTTAACACGACGGCGAACAGCGACGGAAAATTGTCTGGCCAACCCGGAGTCAATCAGAGGTTTGCAATCACGCTTGTGGATCGCTACGCCCTCTTTTTCTTCGTCAAACCCAACGAAGCGGTCTTCATTCACGATCCCACGGACCATGCTTTTGAAATGGCGATGAGCGCGCATATTTGGCTCGAAAACATTCTCCTGGCTGACCGCCGCGCCCACCAGGGGCTTAAAGGCTACACGGAAGAGTATTACGATCGCTTCTATTCTCAGGCGGGCGCCGTGCTGATCCGGCAGTTCTCCGACGCTTCGACGGATCTTGGCTCCTACTGGATGACCGCATGGATCAATGCCGGGCGGCCGCAGTTGCCGTCTCAATGAGCGGGGCGCGGTGACGCAACCTACGAAGCAATTCTCCATCATCGATCCGCTTCCGAAGGCCGAGCTTCATTTGCATCTCGAGGGCACGATTCGGCCGGAAACCGCCGTGAAGCTGGCGGCGCGTCATGGAGTCGAGCTCTCGCTCGACGAAGTCGTCGCGCGCTATAACTATTCCAATTTTCTCGGCTTCCTCGAAGCTTTCAAATGGGTCACTTCGTTTTTGCGCACGCCGGACGACTACGCGATGATCACGCGCGATCTGTGCGAGGAGTTGTTGCGGCAAAACGTCGTTTATGCGGAGATCACGGTTTCGGCCGGCGTGATGCTGAGGCGCATGCAGAGCGTCGAGGCGAATGTCACCGCCATTCAAGAAACGGCCAAGAGCGTGCCCTTTAGCCGCCTGCGCACGGCGTGGATTTTCGACGCCACGCGCCAATTCGGCGCCGACGCCGCGATGGAAGTCGCGCGCTGGGCATCGAAGATGCATCATTTCGACGTGATTGGATTCGGAATGGGCGGGGATGAGCTTTCGATTCCCACCGTGAATTTCCGCCCGGCGTTCGATTACGCGCGCAGCGAGGGTCTGCGGGTCGTGTGTCACGCGGGCGAAATGGGCGGCCCGGAATCCGTGCGTGATGCGATTGAGCTATTGGGCGCCGAGCGCATCGGCCACGGCATCGCCGTGATGCGCGATCCGGCGCTGGCCGATTCCTTGGGTCCGCGCCGCATCGTGCTGGAAAATTGCTTGACGAGCAATTTGTGCACGGGCGCGCTTGCGAAACAAACAGATAAGCCCGACGCCGCACTCGATGAACACCCGCTCGCAAGTTTTATCGCGCGCGGCATCGCTGTCACGCTTTCCACCGACGATCCTGCGATGTTTCACACCGACCTTCTCACGGAATACTCGCGCGCCGCGTCCCTCGGGATCTCCCACGCGCAGCTCCTGCGCCTGGCCGAGGAAAGTTATCACGCCGCTTTTCTGCCGCCCCTCGATAAACGGCGTATGCTAGACGAATTTCGCGCCGCGGCAAAATCCGCCGGGCTGGTATAATCCCGCCGATGAAAGCACACGTAACAGTCATGCTGAAGACTACGGTTTTGGATCCACAGGGGCAAACGATTCAACGCGCGCTCGCTTCGCTCGGCTACGCGAAAGTGCAGGATGTTCGCCAGGGGAAGTTTTTCGTTCTCTCGCTCGATGGAATGAGCCGCGAGGAAGCGCGCACACAAATCGAACGCATCGCCAAAGACGTATTGACGAACCCCATCATTGAGGAATTCCGCTTCGAAATCATCGAGTGACTTCGAGCGGCCGCTTGAGTGTCCGGTTGTCCTACGGGAAACGAATTGCCGAATTTACGCCGCAACAGCCAGGAATTGCCATCGCCCATCGACAGACTTCAGTTGATGAACGCGGCCGTCATCGGCGTGGAGGAAGTAGCTTCCATCCGGAATCCGCTGCGCGCTCGCGGAGCGCAAGGAACACTTCTCCCAGCGCGTCGGACGCGGCCCCCTGCCATGCTGCTTCAGTTCCCCCACTACGTGGATCCCGTACTGCACCTGATAAACGACACCCGTGGGGCGTGTCGGAACCAACCGCCCTTTTCCCTTTAGTTGCTTTAAGCTCATGCAGACTTAGATGCAAATGCGAGCTTGTTGGGTTCACCTTAATTGGACAAATAACGTCACGAGGACCAACTTGCCACGACTCAAGGTAAAGTGGATAATCCCGAAAACTCATGTGCAATAGTCGCACAACATGTTGAAAACAAACCCACAACCAGTACTTGGCCTGCTTCGACCACGTGCCCCGTCGCGTTGCCGCACAAGAACGGGCACCGGGGGCGAAGGTTTCCGCATCCAAAGATTGTGCTAACCTAAGCACAGTTGTGCTGCTCGGCCACAATTCCCCGGGCGGCTTCTAGGAGCAAACTGCCGTGTGCGGAATCGTCGGCTACATCGGCCCCAAGCGCGTCGTGCCGCTCATAATTGACGGCCTGCGGCGCCTCGAATATCGCGGCTACGATTCGGCAGGGATCGCGGTCGTCGGCGAAAATGGAAAGCTCGACATCCGGCGCGCCCCCG
Source organism: Candidatus Acidiferrales bacterium (assembly GCA_049592615.1). Lineage (GTDB taxonomy): Bacteria > Acidobacteriota > Terriglobia > Acidiferrales > UBA7541 > Palsa-295. The sequence goes on along the minus strand of JBAWGF010000065.1, from coordinate 1,105 downwards.
GAAAACTCCGTAATCTCGAGGAAGCAATCCGCATTTCGCCGATCGATGGCGTGTACGGCATCGGGCACACACGCTGGGCCACCCATGGCCGGCCAACCGAAGAAAATGCGCATCCCCACCGCGACTGCACGGGGCAAATCGTTGTCGTTCACAACGGCATCATCGAAAATTATCTCGAGCTGAAACACCAGCTTATCGAAGAGGGCCACAAGTTTCAGACCGAAACGGATACTGAGGTCATTGCGCATCTGGTCGAAAAGTTTTCGAAAAATGCTCCGCTGGAAGAAGCTGTCCTGAAAACGGTCAAGGTCATGGGCGGAGCATATGCGCTGGTCGTCCTCTCGACGCGCGACCCGAACAAAATCGTCGCCGCGCGCCTGGGCCCGCCCATCGTCGTCGGCATCGGTGAAAATGAGTTCTTCGTTGCTAGCGACATTCCCGCGATTCTCCTTCACACGCGGAACGTTTTTTTCCTCGGAGATGGCGAAGTCGCAGTCCTTTCGCCGCAGGGAGTCCGCTTGCTCGATTTCGAAAGCCACTCCATCAGCCGGCCGATCCAGCACATCACCTGGGACCCCATCATGGCCGAAAAGGGCGGCTTCAAGCATTTCATGCAGAAGGAAATTTTCGAGCAGCCGCGCGCCGTGCGCGATACCCTGCTCGGCCGCATTTCCCAGGAAACCGGAAAAGTTTTCCTCGAGGAGATGGACATCACCGAAGAGGAATTCCGGAATTTTGAGAGCGTAAAAATCATCGCATGCGGGACGAGCTGGCACGCCGGCCTCGCCGGCAAATTCATGATCGAGCGGCTGGCACAGATTCCCGTGGAGGTGGATTACGGAAGCGAATTCCGCTACCGCGACCCCATCATCCACAAGCGCACGCTCGTGATTGCCATCAGCCAGTCGGGCGAAACCGCGGATACACTCGCGGCGCAACGTGAAGCGCGCCAAAAAGGCGCCAAAATTCTCGGAATCTGCAACGTCGTTGGCTCGATGCTGACGCGCGAGGCCAATGGCACGATTTATACGCATGCCGGGCCGGAAATTGGCGTCGCTTCCACCAAAGCTTTCACCGGTCAGCTCACCGCACTGATGCTGACGGC
>JBAWGF010000064.1:0-1826 GCA_049592615.1 Candidatus Acidiferrales bacterium | reverse complement strand
GTGAAACAAAGTGGATTGCACCTACTCTGCATTCGGACTTTGCCTTCGTTCTGACCTTCCCATCCCAGGTTTGAAACTCGCGGAGAAAACCGGCTGCGAACCCGACGTCTTAATACATCTTCATGCGTCGCCAGGCAAAGCTGACCAGGCTTCGTGCGGTCGAGAGGAGCTCACATACGTCAGTGCGTACACTGACTGTTCCGGCGATCCTGCCTTGCGTGTGTGGCAGGTTGCGGGTGGTACATTCCTGCGAATGGCATATTACGACGGCGTGCAATTCTGGCTCGATCGAGCCGGCACGAACCTGTGGGCGCTCTGGCCTGAGACATCCTCGCTCGAGGACGTGGCAACATATTTGGCTGGCCCGGTGCTGGGAGTTCTGTTGCGCCTTCGAGGAGTCACCTGCCTGCATGCAAGTGCCGTCGCCTTTGGCGATCGCGCGGTCGCGTTTGTTGGCTCGGAAGGAGCCGGCAAATCGACCACTGCCGCCGCCATGGCTCAGCGCGGCTACGCGGTGCTCTCCGATGATGTCGTCGCGCTCATCGAAGAATCGGGATGCTTCTCGGTGCTTCCCGCGTATCCGCATCTTTGTCTGTGGCCTGAATCAGTAAAGCTCCTTTATGGCGAGGAGAAATCGCTTCCGAGCTTTTCCCCCAACTGGGAAAAGCGCCTGCTTTCTCTCGCGGGGGACGGGTTGAAGTTTGGAAAGCAGCCGTTGCCGTTGGGCGCGTTGTTCATTCTCGGCGAAAGAACTGCCAATGAACGCACGCCTTGGATCGAAAGCCTGACGCAAAAAGAGGGGTTGCTCTCTCTCGTTGCAAATTCGTTCGCAACAAACCTGTTGGACACAGAGATGCGCTCGCGGGAGTTCTCGTTCCTCGGTCGGATGCTCGGCGCTGTTCCAATTCGACGCATCAGGGCCCGCCAAGGCGCAGCGCAGATCGAAGACTTTTGCAGGACGGTCGTGGAAGAGTTCGATCACCTGCACGCCGAGCCATACTCGACACTCGATCCCGGAAGAGCAAGATAAGTCCTTTTTCGTGTTTGCTCTACGAAAAATAGACCCCCTGTTTGCAGGATGTTTTCTTCAGCACATACATGATTTTTTCGAGTTTCCTCCTGCCAGATGTGCCATTATGTGACGGGCAAGAGAAGCGCTTGGCCGGGTGCAACTAGGCCCGCGAAGCAGCCACGCTCTTTGCCAAAATTTCTGAGGAGGGACGTTGCGAATGAAGAAGCTACTAGGGCTCCTTGCTTTAGTCTTACTTTTTGGGCTACCCACTATGGCGCAAGATACCACTCCCGTGTTCGAAGTTGGCGGCGGTTTTCAATATCGGTCGTTCGACACGCCTTTGTCCAATCGACTGAACATGGCCGGTTGGTTTGTAACGGCCAACTACAACGTGAACCGCTGGTTGGGAGTGGCGGCGCAATTCGACGGCACTCGGAGCGATAAGGGGCCAAACGGGACGTGGAACGACTATGGATTCATGTTCGGCCCCCAAATTTACCCGTTCGGTCACCACACGGTCACCCCCTTCTTTCACGTCCTGCTCGGAGGGTCCCACGTCAATGTGAGTTTCCCTGCTGATCCAATCAATGAGCTGCCCGCGCTTACCGAAACGGACTCGGCGTTTTCGTTTGAGGGTGGCGGCGGCGTGGATTGGACGATCACCAAGCACTTTGGCGTGCGCTTGGGTGAGCTTGACTACGAACAACAGCGCTTTTTCGGCGCCAACCCCGTGCAGCACAACTACAAATTCTCGGCTGGGGTAGTCGTGCGGTTCGGCGAAAAGTAATACCTTTCCCACTGGAATGGGCCGGAC
>JBAWGF010000063.1:0-17008 GCA_049592615.1 Candidatus Acidiferrales bacterium | reverse complement strand
CGGTGAAATCGCGTGGCTGGTTAGGCCGCGGAGATGTGTGCTATCCTAAATTCCTTCGCGTGGGCAGCTGCAATTGGCCCGCGTGCCTGTCGTCGGGGCGTGGCTCAGCCTGGCTAGAGCGCCTGGTTCGGGACCAGGAGGTCGGTGGTTCAAATCCACTCGCCCCGACCACTCCTTTCAGAATCAACGATTTATATCACACGATAAGTGAGACGGAGATGCGAAGAGCGCCTGGTCGAAGACCAAGCGTCCTTCTCTGATAGCGGTCGCACGCGAGCGCTCTTTGTCCTTTGAGTTCATTGCCTTGCAATAGGAGGTTCGTCTTGCTGACAATCCGATTTTCGAGAAAGTAGTTACAGGATCGGCCTTTTGGAAGAAAAATCAAAAACGTCGGTTCAAATCCTGCGTTCCGCCAATGCGTCATTCTGCTATTGCGTTCATTGCGAGGGATCATCCAAGGCAAGATCTTCCACTTGCCATTTCGGGCGAGCTGAGGCCCTTTTGCGCGCAGCGCGGGTCACTGGATTGCTTCCGAGTGCGCCGTCAATCCTTAGCGAGGTTCCTGGATGTTCCTGGGGCTCGCTCTTTACGGCCCTTCGTGAAAAAGAGCTGAAAGCCAACTGCGCGTAAAATTGTGTTGAGGATGCTGGTCTGAGCTTAGGGGTGCGGGAGTTTCCAGAGGCGGATGCCGCCTTTTGCGCCCTGAAACAGGAGAGTTCCATCGGGGCTGAAAGCCAGATTGGGTTTGCCCATACTCCAGCCACCTTCGGTTACGGGAATGGGGGCCGCGAACGCGCCGAGGGAGTCGCCATTTTCGGCGTTGAACAAATCGACAAGTTGTCTCGATCTTTCGACAGCGAGACGATGGCCGTCAGGAGATAAAAGGGCGCTGAAAGGGCGAATAACGGGAAACGAGACCGAGGTGGTTTCCTTCCAGGTGGCGACATCCCACACCTTAGCTTTATACAAGTTAGTTCTCGGGTAAGTTCGATATTCCAGAGGGTAGCGGTAGTCCTGTCCCAGGGTCAACAGCCAGCGGCCGTCCGTGCTGAACGCTAGATAGCTTGTGCCCGCATCGTGGGCCGAAAATGTTTGCACTTTTTGCCCCGAGGCTGTGTCCCAAATATCTACGTTGTTTTGGGGGTAGCCCAGCTGGACCAACAATTTTCCGTCTGGACTGACCGCAATGGGAGAGTCGCTAAACCAAACCGTGTGCGTCTGGCCATCAACTGTGAATTCCACGAATTGGGCGTTGCCGAGGTTGCTTTGAGGCGCTGGGTTGCCGAACGCAAACCACGTCGCAGGAGCATTTCGGCGAGGGTCGCGCGGCGGCGTGACATTGGCGACGAGTGCCCACGTCCTTGTGTCCCACACTTCCAGCGAGTGGCCCATTCCTCCCGGAAAGACGCCCGGATTCGCGGCCAGCCAGCGGCCGTCGGGGCTGAATAGAAGCATGTCCGCTTCCTCAAGTGTGAGGGTCCTAATTACTCTGCCGGTTGCTGGGTCCTGTACGGTCACGCCAGGAGCAGCGGAAACGAGCCACTTGCCATCCGGGCTCATGGCCAACGCCTGTACGGCGAATTGGCCAGCGAATTCGCAGAGCCGCTGCCCCGAGGCGACATCCCAAATCTTGGCTGAAAAAGTGGGATAAGGAGCGGCGGCGAGGCGCTTTCCGTCCGGGCTGAAGGCGACGGTCATCAGCCCGCTGGGTTCATTTGGATCGCGTTCGCCATGGACAGAAGTGATCGCGGAGCCGGTAACGAGCGACCAGACGGTGAAGCCTTGGTCCGGACCGTTTGTAACGGCGAGTTCCTCAGAATCTGGACTGAAAAAGATACGCGCTGGACCTGATTGCCGAAAGGTCCACTTCACTTGGCCGGTCGAAAGATCTGTGATGACGATTCCGGGATTTTGATTCGTGGCGCTCCCCTCTTCGCTAGAAGCTTCGGCGGCCATGAAGCGGCCGTCCGGGCTCACCTGGCCGACAACAGCAAACTCAGCAGAAGTCCTTACGAGGTTTCCGGATGCCACATCCCAAACCTGGACGGTGCCGCGCAAGTCTTGCTCATCGTCGAGGTCCCCGTTGGCTGTGCCAGACGCAACGAGCAGACCTTCACGCGTGATCGTCAAGCCGGTGGCCCAAGACCATTTTGTCGGAATGGTTTGCAAGACTTTCTCGGTTGTGGCATCGCGGATTTCGATGGTTCCGAGCGAGTCTTCGTGCGGATCAAAGGTGACTGCCGCCCAGATTTTCCCGTCCGGGCTGTAAGCAAGGGAGAAGACCCTTGCTCGAAAGTCCACAGAGGAAGTCTTGCCGGTTTGCAAATCCCAAACTCTTAGTTTTCCTAGGGCCAGAGCCGACAGGTGCGTTCCGTCGGGGCTGAACGCGAGCTGCATAAACGGATTACCTGGAGGCCGGGGCCAAGTGAGTTTACGTTCCTCAGCTCCGGTTGCCGCATTCCAAATCACGATTGTGTCGTCGTACCCGCTCCAGGCCAGCCACTTGCCGTCGGGACTGAAAGCCAAAGCTGTGAGCATGCCGGAAACAGTTGCACCTTGGAGCAATCGGTCCGGCAGGCGCGCGTCTGGCGGGATTGGCACTGAAATCGGCCCTCGCTGGAGCCGGCCAAACTGGGCAACTGGCGAGTCTGCTTGATGCGCGGCCTGTCTTGCAAATACGAGAAGAGGACAGACCGCAAGTAAGAGGATGGGGACCAAAACACTTGCTTCGGCTCTATTCCGCACCTGGCTCATCCCAACCGCTGCGCGTGAAAAAATTCCGCGTTGTCCGACGGCTCTCTCAGCCCTTAACCAAGTTTCCCATCCCTACAGAAAGCTTCGCTCACCAAAACGTCAAGCTGTGCCGCACTGTGAACTGGTCGTTGCCCGTCTGCAGCTGCACACAATCTGCCCGGCTCACGCATCGCGAGCAGTTGGTTAGGCTGCAATTCGGCCGAACGCATTACTCCGAAACTGGTAGGCCTCCGAAAAATTGCAGCGGAATTCTGCTTTCCACGCCGAAAGGGCAGTCAAATATAAATCTAGGTACAAGGTAGGTACAACTAAGGGAGAGGAAATAACGCTCCTTGTCCCATAAGCGACGCCAAAATAAAGCGTTATGGGATTGACATGATTGGTTCGGGACCAGGAGATCGGTAGTTCAAATCCACTCGCCCCGACCACTTCTCCGTTTTTCAAATCATGCACCGGCGCTCGTCGAGCGTCCCGGCTGGCCGGGAAGTTCGGTGGTTCCCTTCGTACCCGGCGCTGCCGGGTCCTCAGGGCAAGCAAAACCACTCGCCCCGGCCATATTTCTTTCGTTGTCGCGTCGAATCGATCCCTTGCAATTCGAATGCATGAAAAATGGAGGGAAATGCAGGCCTGAAAATATTGGTGCGCAGGCGTTTTCTGGGACGTAGAAGAGTGAAGGGAGTGGCTCCGGCGATGCCGGAGCCGCTCCCTAAATTCCGGCGGTTACGTGTGGAGCGAAAAGCTACGGCTTGGCTTTTGCGGCTTCCTTGGCGGGCTTGGCAGCAGGTGCCGCGGCTGCCTTCGGCTTCCAGAAATCCGGGTCGGCTTTGATCCACTCATCGGCTACGTAGCTCATGTGTGGGTTGAAGGAAAACAACTGATGCGTGGACGATTCGACGGACGCCCCGTACATCTCATTGAGCTTTTTCATCCCGTCTGCGCCCATGACTGCCTCGAATTGCTTACCCTCCTCGAAGCCACCATCCACTTCGGCGAGCGTTTTGCGCGCGGTGAGAACAAGATACGTGTCGCCATCGCCCCCATACTTTTGCCAGTACACGCCCCAGTGAGCGGCGGGCACTCCCTTCTCATATGCAGCCTTGACCATCTTGACCACCTCGCGCCATTCCTCGCCGTGTCCCGGGCGAACGTGGTAAGCGGAGAGTTCCATGTAACGCATGTGTGAGATGTCCGCCATCGGCCGCAAACTCATTTCCTCATTGAAAACGAAGACGCCCTGATCGACTTCTGTCAGAAGCTCGCCATCGGCCACGCTGGCGCGTTCCAGTCCGGCAGAGAGTTCGGCATTTTTCGCAGTTGCTATGGTGTCTTTTTCCCAGGCATCAAAGGAAGCATACCAGGTGAGAAACAAGGCGCGCTGCTTGCCCGAGAGCGAAGTCATCCCGAGGTAGCGCGTCGGCCACTTGGCGCGGGTCATGGCCTGGACGAATGCGCTCTCCGCTTTGTCATGCACCATGCCCGCTTTGCCGGGCTTGGTATATTCACGCGTGATCTGCAAAACATTCCGGGGGGACGCGGTTCCCTGCGACTTGTCCTGCGCCGCAACCGTAAAGCTAAACGCAACCACCAAACACAATCCCAACAGACATCGACTCAGTTTTTTCATAGGCGCAAACCTCCTGATTTGCAAATAATTCCCGTTTTAGAAGGATTCTTCGGACCCGGGGATGTGAAGGGCTAAAACCCGTGCGGAGGGTATTCGATGCCCCGCATGAAGTCAAGCGTCGCCGTAGGACGCAAGGGCTGAGTGGTGTCAGCGTCTGCCCAGATGAGAACATGTTGACAGCAACCAGCTTGCTCGGTATACCGTCTTGGTAATAAGGCACTTTCTTTCAGTGAGATCAATTCGCGGTCAATTCGGGTCTCGAAGTGACTTCGATACCCGAACGAAGGCAAAGAGGAGGCACATTCATGGCCGCCGCAAGTACGCCGGCTCCCATCAAGGCAGCGGAGCCTGAGCACGTTCCAGCGCAACCCGAGCCCAAGGCGAATTGGCGGAAGTACGGAACACCTTTACTGGTGGTGTTGCTGGCAGCTGCGGTTGTTGTCACGATCACGCGGAACTGGAATTCCTGGGAGGGCGGCCGAATCGAGCAGGTCACGGACGATGCATACGTGCGGGGAGATCTTACGCCACTCAGCACGAAAGTTGCGGGCATCGTTCGGGTGGTAAAGGTCTCCGACTTCCAGCAAGTGCACAAGGGAGACCCGATTGTTGAACTGCGAGATGAGGACTACCAGGCGCAAGTAGCGCAGGCGAGTGCGGCGGTAGAGGCTGCAAAGGCGGCGATCGAGAACAACCGACGCCAACGCCAACTTCAAGATTCACGCATCGAGCGGGCCCTCGCGGGAATCGATCAGGCAAAGGCCCAGATTGTGGCGGCGGAAGCCGGGATAAGAGCGGCGCAAGCGGATGTCGTGCGCACGCAGGCGGAGCGCAGCCGGCAAGAGGCGCTCCTTCAAACACACGCAACCACACAGCAGAAGGTTGAGCAAGCGGTCGCTGACGAGCAGCGGCTTGCGGCACAGTTGGCGAGTCGCGAAGCTGATCTTGCGCAAGCAAAAACGTTGTTGCGCAGCAATGAATTGGGGGCCGAAGCGGAGCGGCGCACCAAGGCGGTGTTGGAGTCACAGGAGCTGCAACTCGTTGCCGATCTCCACGCCAAAGAGGCCGGGTTCACCGTCGCACAAGTAAACCTCGGCTACACGAAGATCGAGGCGCCAGCGGACGGCACAGTAGGTGAAAGGCAAGTCAGGCCGGGACAGCTGGTCTCGCCGGGGACACAAATCATTTCGTTCGTCAGCAGCATTAAATGGGTGCAGGCAAATTATCGCGAAACGCAGCTGACAAACATGAAAGTCGGCGATCCGGCGGAGATACGCATCGACGAGTACCCGGGAAAACTCATTCACGGAAAAATTGCTGAGATCGCACCCGCCAGCGGCTCGCAATTCGCGTTGCTGCCGCCCGACAACGCCACCGGAAATTTCACAAAAGTCGTGCAGCGAATTCCCGTGAAGATCGTGCTCGACGATTCCAGCATTGCAACTATTTTGCGTCCGGGCCTCTCCGTCACCGCCACCGTGCGCACGAGACGCTGATTGGAGCGCGCGATGGCTGCTTCAACCGCAGTCGTACAACGCACACCGGCACAAATCGTGCGTGCAATTGCGGGAGCAACGCCCGCGGAACTCTCGAAGAGCCCTCTGCTCGGGATCCTGGGCGTCATCATGGGCGCGGGAATCGTCACGCTCACGGGCCGCATGCTCACGCTCGGTCTTGCCGATCTCAAAGGCCACGTCGGAATTGGTTTCGACGACGGGGCGTGGATCGGCAGCGCCTTCAACGTCGCACTGATGTTCATCGGGCCCTTCACCGTTTATCTCGGCGGATTGATGGGAGCGCGGCGAGTTCTACTTTATGGCGCCACAATCTTTACGCTGATCTGTGCGTTCCTTCCCCTTGTACACAGCTACAGTTTGCTCATTGTCGCGCTCGTATTGGCAGGGCTGACCTCGGGCACGTTCTATCCTCTTACGCTCACTTTTGCGCTGAAAAATATTCCTCCCAGATTTCTGCCCTTCACGCTGGCGCTCTACGCGACGTTTGTCGATGGAGCCGTGAATATCGCTCCAACGCTTTACGGCTGGTACAGAGATCAATTTTCCTGGCAATGGATGTTCTGGAATTCTGCGTTGATGACACCGTTGATGATGGTGTGCATCTATTACGGAATACCCGCGGCTCCGGCAGCAAAACGGGCGGGGGCGGCGCCAAGTTTCGCAGGATTTCTGTATGCCAGCGCGGGGTTCGCGCTGTTGTTTGCGGCGTTCGATCAGGGTGAACGGCTCGACTGGTGGCGTTCCGGATTGTTCACCGCGCTTTTCCTCGGCGGGATATTTTTTCTGTTGTCGGCTCTCGTGCGACGTCTGCGCAGTCCCAATCCTCTGGTGGACCTGCCCTATCTTCGCAAGTGGAACACGTTGTTGCTCGGCATGGGACTCATTTTGTTTCGCTTCTGCCTGCTGGCAACAATCATCCTGATCCCGCAATCGCTGGCAGTACACGGATTCGAAGCAGACCAGATCGGGCCCGCACTATTCTGGACCGCCGCTCCTCAGCTTTTCATCGCGATTGTGGCTGCATTCCTGCTGCTTGCGAAATTCGATTCACGCCTGCTGATGGCGACGGGTTTCGCTTGCATCGCCTTTGCGTGCTGCATGAATGTGGGCGTCACAAGCGCATGGTCCGCATCCAACTTTTATCGTTCAGAACTGCTCATGGGAGTCGGGCAGTCGTTTGCATTTATTGGGCTGGTCTCAACGATTGTCCTCCAAGCGATTTTTTCGGGAGGACTTTCGAAGCCGCAATGGGCTCTCACATTCTCCGCGTTCTTTCACGTCGTGCGATTGTTTGGCGGACAGCTCGGCGTCGCGTTCATGACCCATTTCATCGCGCAGCGCGAGAAATTGCATTCAAATCTCCTCGGATTGCACGTGCAAGGTGGAAACTGGATCACCGATGGCAATCTCCGGCAGCTAACGGCAGGAATGCTTTCGAAATCATCGGGCGTGGCTGAAGCAACGGGCCGGGCGGCGGGACTCCTAGGCGGCCGGCTTCGCCTTCAGGCGTACACGCTGACCTTTAGCGACGGATTTTATTTGGTGGCTTGGGCGTGCGTCATCGCTCTGCTACTCATCGCTTTGCTGCGCGAGTCACCGCTGAGCTACGGCGACCTCAGCATTTCTGCGCAACGATTGGCAGCACCCCAGGAGGCGAAATCATGAACGCGCTTATCAAGATTTTAATAGCTGGCCTTTTATTCCCTGGTGCTCTGAGTGTCGCTCGCGCGCAAAACGATGCCCACGCGCCTCGTCACCTGACACTACAGGAGGCAAAGCAATTGGCGCTGAAGCACAACCACTTTGTGCGCATAGTGGAGCTACGGGCGGAAGAGAAACAGCACGCAAAGGATGTCGCCAAGAGCGCTTACTTTCCCACGGTGCGGAACGAGAGCCGAGTTTTCAATGTGACCGACTCGCAGTTCATCGAGCTTCCCGCGGGCAGCCTTGGCGCCGCAGGCGGAAGCCCAATTCCAGAGCGTTCGGTGATTCTCAATCAGGGCGGACACACGTTCGTGATAAGCGGGACCACGCTGACGCAACCCATCACACAACTGTTCACGAGGATTAGGCCGGCGAATGACATCGCGCGCGCGGAGCTAAACGTCTCCCGGGCGGAAGCACAGGAGACTGAGAACGAGATTGTGCTGAAGGTATACCAGCTCTATTACCGTGTCTTGATCGCGCAGTCGCACCGCAGCGCAACCGAGGCTAGGATCAAGGCGGCAGAGGACATAAGGAGCGAGCGAATCCAACAAGTAAAATTCGGCAGCGCGCTGGACGAGGAGTTGATCGAAAGCAGAGCGCAGTCGCTGCAAGCGAAACAGGAGCTTCTGAGCACCGAGTTGCAGCTCTCGGACTTGACCATGCAGCTCGACGATATCACTGGGCTGCCGCTTACGACGGAGCTCGAACTCGATTCGAGTGTTCCGGAAGTCCGGGATACCTGCGAGCGCGAAGAATGCATTAAGGCCGCACTGGAATCACATCCGGAGATTGTCGCAGCGCGCGAAGGGTTGCGGATAGCTTTCGCTGCAGTGCATCTGAGTAAGGCTGAATTCTTGCCGGACCTCTCGGCGTTTGCCCGCTACAGTTATCAGAACAAAGTTCCCTTTCTGGCCCGGAACTTCGGCACCTTCGGCGTCCAACTTAGCTATGATCTTTTCGACGGCGGGCGAAGAAGCGCGGCGCTGCATGAGAGCGACGCTAAAGTTGCGGAGGCGAGAGAGAACCTCGCCCGTGTCACCGAAGAAGTCGAGCTCCGAGTGCAGGTTGCCTACAATAAACTGCGGCGCACGCGAGAAATGGTAAGCGTTTCCGAAGAATTGTTTGCTTTGCGTGCTGAATCGAGCCGAATCTCCGCGGAGCAACTCGAGAAAGGGACTGCACTCAAATCGCAGGCTGACAACGCCGTCGCTCAGGAACTTGATGCCAAGACATTGCTTCTCCAGTCACAGCTCGATTACATTCAGGCGCACGACGAGTTGACCCAGGCAATGGGACTCACGCCTGAATAGCTTGAGCTACAAGTTGGTGTCCTAACTTTTCAGAGAGCCGAATGAATACGGAGCGAAGGAAAACCAAGTGGGGCTTTTGCAATTCAGCATCGAATATGAGCCTGCGCTGAATAATTCGGTAATGCGCGGGATCAAAACGGGCTTGCGGGAAGTTTTGCGGCGCGATCGAGCAGGCCGGACAAACCCTTTTCCGCAGCAGCCGCTTTCTTACCCAAACGAGCCTCCACCTGTTTACGAGCCATCTGCACGGTTCGCAAATCCAGTCGGCTGACACACGCTAACAGATTTTCTGCGCGCAGAAGACGTGCGAAAGCCAATTCATCGGGCAAGCCATGACGCCGCAGAAATTGTCCGTAGTTGAACCAATCGCGGGCCAGGGACGGTAAATCCGAGGCTCGGCCCCCGTGTGGATGCGCATGCCGAAAGCTTAATCAGCGCCGTGAGTTCGAAAATTGGAGGCCGAATGCGAGATAATGCCTCGGGCTGATCAGATGCTTCTGGCGCCTGATGCGGCGAGGTAAGAATCGAATGGACCAGACGCTCAAGGAGATCCTGGCGAGCTACAACGAGGCGGCGCCGCTGGCCGATGCGTACACCATCCCTGCGCCGTGGTACACCGATGAGCGAGTTGCGGAGCTCGAACGGCAGAATGTTTTCGCGCGGACATGGCAGGCGGTTGGGCGCGCGGATCAAGTCGCCAAGCCCGGACAATACGTTACGGCGGACATCGCGGGCGAGCCGGTGGTTGTCGTTCGCGGCAACGACAATCAACTGCGCGCGTTTTTCAACGTCTGCCGGCACCACGCCATGACCGTGATGAATGAGCCTTCCGGCCAGACGCAACACCTGCGGTGCCCCTATCACGGATGGACGTACACGCTTGAAGGCGAGCTTCGCGGGATCACGGAATTCGAAGGCGTGTGCAATTTCGATCGCGCGCAAAATGGGCTGGTGCCCGTTTGCGTTGAAATGTGGGAGAAATTTATTTTCGTAAATCTCGAAAGAAGGGCGGCGCCGCTTCCGGATTTTCTGGGAGCGCTCGTGGGCCTCGCAAAGCCGCTTCGCTTTTCGGAATTACATTTCGTCGAGCGCCGCAGCTACACGCTGAACTGCAACTGGAAAGTGTACGTGGACAATTTTCTCGATGGCGGCTATCACGTGCCGCACATGCATAAAAGTCTGAGCAGCGTTCTGGACTACACGAATTATACGATCGAAAATGTGGACCGCTGCTGCGTGCAGTCCAGTCCGGTCGCGGTGGACAGCGCGTCGGAAACGAGCGCGGCGGCGACGCGCAGGGGCGATCGCGCCTTTTATTTCTGGCAGTATCCGAATTTCATCCTGAATTGGTACGAGGGATATCTCGACACAAACCTGGTGATTCCGCTCGGCGTGAACCGCTGCGAAGTGATCTTTGATTTTTATTTCGCGAATACGGATGCATCGCAGATGCCGTACATCCGGGAGAGCATGGGAGTCAGCGAACGCGTGCAGCAGGAAGACATCGCGATCTGCGACGGCGTGCAGCGCGGACTTCAATCGCGCGCGTATCAGGCGGGGCGTCTCTCCGTGCGCCGCGAGGCGGGCGAACATCTATTTCACCGCCTGCTGGCAGCCGACTTGAAAGACTCGCGCGCGGCTTCGGCTCAGTAGTCACCCCTAGCGCGCAATTCAAACTTCAACGGTGGGAATTCGAAATGGGGACTAGCGCTTTACGGATTCTTCGAGCAGCTTGACCCAGTGCGAAAGGTGATTCAGCGAAGCGGTGTGGGTGTGGTCGAGCTCGAGCGGCGTGATCGAAATAGCTCCGTCGTGAATGGCGGCCATGTCGGTGTCCGGCTCGATCCCTTCGACGAGCTGCTGCTCGTGCAGCCAGTAGTAGCGGCGGCCGCGGGGATCGGTTCCGGGCTTGAGCAGGTTTCGCGTAATTTTTGAGGACTGGCGCGTGAAACGCACGGCGCCGGTCCAAGGCTGCGGGACATTGACGTTGAGCAGGACGCCGGGCGGCAAGCCTTCCTTCAATATCAGCGGCGCGAGAGTGCGCGTGAAACTTGCCGCGGGCGCGAAATCGAAGTCCTTGCTGCGATACGATACCGAAACAGCAATCGCGGGCACGCGGTTGATCGCCGCTTCCATGGCCGCGCCCACCGTTCCGGAGTAGTACACGTTTTCGCCCATGTTCCCGCCGCGGTTGATGCCGGAGATTACGAGGTCGGGCTTCTCCTGGAGCAACATGTGAAACGCGAGAATCATGGCGTCGGCGGGAGTGCCTTCGACGGAGTATTCGCGTTCGGCAATCTGGTCGACATAAATCGGCTGGCGAAGTGTGAGCGACTGCGCGGCAGCGCTGCGCTCGTGGCTGGGGGCGACGACTGTGACAACGGCAAGGTCCTTCAGCGCTTCCACCAGGGCGCGCAAGCCCGGGGCATGAATGCCGTCATCGTTTGTGACCAGAATATGCTGCATGAAGATTCCGTTGCGGGCGAAGCGCCGTCCGAAAATTTTTTCGGGCTGACTCGGAGAGGTGGAGTGGTCGGGACGACTGGATTTGAACCAGCGACCTCACGCACCCCAAGCGTGCGCGCTACCAGGCTGCGCCACGTCCCGACCGCTTTCGACCGCTATTCAGCGTATCACCCGCGTTCGAGAAGGGTCAAGACAGCGAGGAGCTCCTCGTGCAAATCAAGGAGGAATTTGCGAAACGCGCGCGTGGCAGGCTCTTTGCGAACGCTCGTGACCCCGACGTGCGTTGCCGGCTTGCCGTTGCCGCCATTCAATTCGGAGAGGTGCTTTCGAGCGCCGGCGATCGTAAAACCCTCTTCGTAAAGCAGCCGTTTGATTTCAAAGACAGTCTCGATGTCTTCCCGCCGGTAGAGGCGATGCCCGCTTGGGCTCTTCACGGGCTGAAGCGTCGGAAATTCGGTTTCCCAAAAGCGCAGGACGAACGTCTTGGTCGCGGTCAGACGGCTGACTTCCCCAATGCGGAAAAGACTTTTTTCCGGAATTGCGGACGGAGCTGGAGCGGCACTCGCCATAGCTTTCTTTCCGTATCGTAGGCCGATTTCACGCGGTGTCAACTGAGATTCAGAGGATTAAAGGTAGAAGCAGAAGGGTCGGGAGTGATGAAGTTCAGGTTCTTTCACGGTGCCGTGAAGCGATGTGTTCGCTGCGGCGAGGCGTGCGTTTCTTGAGGCGCTGGGTGAATCGAATGGGCGTGCCGATAAAATCAAAGGAGGCGCGCAGGCGATTTTCGAGGAAGCGCTGATAGCTGAAGTGCAGGGGCTTGGCCTGATTGGTAAAGAGGACGAAGGTGGGCGGGGCGGTCGCCGCCTGCGTGATGTAAAAAATCTTGACTTTGCGGCTCGAAGGAGTCGTCCCGCGATCGAGGTCCACGCTTGCGAGCCAGCGGTTTAACTCACCAGTAGAAATTCGCCGGTTGCGGGCTTCGGCGACGCGGTCGATAAGCTCGTAGAGTTTGTCCACGCGGTCGCCCGTGAGCGCGGAAAGAAATGCGACCGGAGCGTAACTGAGGAATTTCATCCTCTGCCGGACCATCGGCTCGTAATCGGCAAGGAGTTTCGAGGGATTTGTCCTCGCGGCCTTCGCGTCGTGCTTTTTCTCTCGTTCCGCTTTTTCGCGCGCGGCTTCGAGCGCAAGGTCCCACTTGTTCATCACGATGATGACGGAGCGGCCGGACTTCTCGGCGTAGCCCGCAATTGTGGCGTCGTGCGACGTGATGCCGACCGAGCCATCGGCGACGAGCACCGCAACGTCCGCGCGCTCAAGATGACGGCGCGCCATGATGACGCTCAGTTTTTCGGCGACGAGATTCGTCTTGCCTTTGCGGCGGATTCCCGCCGTGTCGAGGAAGCGATACGACTTGCCGTGGCGGTCGACGACCGTATCGACGGCATCGCGCGTGGTGCCAGGCTCGGGCGAAACGATGGAGCGCTCGGCGCCGACCAGTTGATTCAGCAGCGTGGATTTTCCGACGTTCGGCCGGCCGATGATGGCGATGTTGACGTCCGGCTTGGCTTCGGTGGACTCGCCGCGCGGCATGTCAGCCGTGAGCGCATCGAGAAGCACGTCCAGGCCGAAACCGTGTTCGGAGGAAATCGGGAACACCTCGTCGCCAAGCTCATAGAATTGCGCCGCGAGATCCGCTTGCTTGGGGGAGTCAACTTTATTCACCGCGAGCACGGGAGGCTTTCCGGCGCGACGGAGAAGTTCGGCGAGTTCTTGATCGAGAGGGACAGGGCCACTGCGGCCGTCAACGACCTGGACGACGCGCGTCGCATTGTCAATCGCCACTCGTGCCTGGCGCAGAATCTCGCCGGGAATTCCGGCTTTGTCTTCGGGCACGATACCGCCGGTGTCAACGACTTCGAATGTGCGGCCGTCCCACTGTGCGGTGCCGTAAATGCGGTCGCGCGTAATGCCCGGCTCGTTGGTGACGATCGAGCGGCGCGTGCCGGTAAGACGATTGAAGAGCGTGGATTTCCCCACGTTGGGGCGGCCGACGATCACGATCGATGGCAGTTTCTGGTTCATTTTTGATACCGAGATTCCAGTCGAAATCGTTCCGCGTAGCCGGGAAACAGCACAGCAATTTGCCGCTGCTGTTCTGCGTAAAGCGGTGCGCCTTTGAACGGCCAAACCGCCGCTGCTGAAAACTCAGTGAAGAGGATGCAGCGCAGACTTTATGGCGGAATTGTCATGATACTTTAGCGGAGCCGGAATTGAGTGCGGATTCTTCCGTGAGCTCTCATGACTGAACAAGCGACGACAACACCGGGCAGCACGCGAGGGAGCCTCCGGGAAGTTTCGGTCGTGTTCCTGAAACTGGGGCTGCTTGCGTACGGGGGCATGGCGGGGCTTGTGGCGATGATGCGCCGCGAGATGGTGGAAAAACGGCGATGGATTTCCGACCAGGAATTTCTCGATCTGCTCGGGATCTGCAGCTTAATCCCCGGTCCTACGGCCACGGAACTCGCAATCGCGCTGTGCTATCAGAGAGCCGGCTGGCCCGCGCTGATCCTGGGGGGCCTGCTGTTTCTCTTGCCCGCGATACTCATGATTTTGGCACTGGCGTGGGCGTACGTGAGATTTGGAACGCTGCCCGCCGCGCATTGGATTCTTTACGGCGCTGGTCCCGTGGTAATCGCCATCATCGCGGATGCGCTGTGGAGCCTTTCGCGAGCGGCGATGAAGACGGCCTGGCTTGCCGTTCTCACAATTGCAGTGATCGTGCTCTACTTTCGCGGCGTTTCTCTGATCGCTCTACTCTTTGGCGCGGGTCTGCTTGCGTTAATCGTTGGGGTCGTCGCGCGGCGTGGGAAGAATTCGAGAGCAGGCATCGTGCCGTTGCTGGGCCTCGCAGCGGGCGCGCCAGCCGCGGCTGCGGTGGCGGTTCCCTTCAGCATGACGCAACTCTTTCTCACGTTTCTGAAAATCGGAGCGGTGTCGTATGGCAGCGGCTACGTGCTTATCGCGTTTCTGCGCACGGATTTCGTTGATCGCTTGCACTGGTTGACGAACCGCCAGCTTCTGGACGCAATTTCGATCGGCCAAATTACTCCTGGACCCATTTTTGCGTCGGCGACGTTTGTCGGTTATCTTGCGGGCGGGGTCTGGGGCGCGATCCTTGGCACGATCGGCGTCTTTCTGCCGTCGTTCGTATTCATCGCTGCGATCTTTCCTTTCATCCCGGCTCTCAAGAGCTCGGAGACCGCGCGAATGCTTCTTGACGGCATCAATGCTGCGACGGTTGGATTGATGGCGGCGGTTTCGTGGCAACTGGGGCGCGGCGCGATCATCGACGCGTTTACGGCGGCCGAGGGGGCCCTCGCGCTCGTGATTTTGCTGCGCTTCAAGCCGAATTCGGCGTGGCTCATCCTGGGAGGCGTGCTGGCGGGCGTTGCTTTCAAGCTCGCGACACAATGAACGCGCCGCCAGCATCTGATTTGCGCGATTCCCCCGTGCGATTTCCCGTTTTGGTTTATGCTTGGCGATTCAAGATGCAGATCCATTGCCAAAATCATTTGTGGACTCATGCATGACTAAAAAGAGCGCTGCGGCGACAAAACAGGAAGAAATAACCATCGAAGGAATTTTCGGGCCGGGCGGGATGCTGGCGAAGCGGCATCCCGGCTACGAGTTCCGGCCGTCGCAGCTCGAGATGGCGGCCATCGCGGAAGAAGCGTTTCAAAAGCACCAGCACGCAATCATCGAAGCGGGCACCGGCACAGGAAAAACGCTCGCCTATCTGATTCCAGCGATCCGCAGCGGCCGGCGCGTGGTGATTTCGACCGCGACAAAATCGCTCCAGGAGCAGCTCTTCCAGAAAGACGTGCCGTTCCTTCAAAAACATTTCGCGCCGAATCTGAAGGCGGCGCTCATGAAGGGCCGCGCGAATTTTCTTTGCCGGCAAAAGGTCCATCAGATGGAAGGCCAGCCGGTGCTGAAAGGAATCGACGAGGTCGATTGGTTCGCGCAGATTCGCGACTGGGAAAAGCTGACCGAGACGGGCGATCGCAATGAGCTGACATTTCTCCCCGACGACGCCGAGCTGTGGAACCGGATCGACGCTCGAAGCGATCTCTGCACCGGGCAAAAATGCGCGGAATTCCAGCGCTGCTTTATCACCGCGATGCACCAGCGGGCGCACGAAGCAGATCTCGTGATCGTAAACCACCACCTATTTTTCGCGGACCTCGCGATTCGGCGGGATGATTTCGGTTCGATCCTGCCCGAATACTCGGCCGTCGTGTTCGACGAAGCGCACGAAATCGAGGACGTTGCGAGCGATTACTTTGGACGGCAGATTTCGAGCTATCGCTTCGAAGAGCTCGCGCGCGACACTGAAAATGTGCTGCGCATGCTGCGAATCGAAGCGGCTCCGCTGAGGCGGCAACTCGCGCGGATCCGCGAACGCGGCCGGAGCTTTTTCGAAAATTTCCCGGAACGCGAAGGGCGCTATCCGTTCGAGGCGGCCGAGAGACAATCGTTTCTCGAGAAAAATCGCGAAGCCTACGACGAGCTGTCGTCTGCCGTAAAGCGCATCGAAACAGAGCTGTCCGCGATGTCACCGAAGCCCGAAGAAGTAGTGACGATCGCGCGCCGCGCAGGCGAGGTTCGCCGCGAACTTGCATTTCTGCTCGAGAGCGAGGAGAAGGGCTACGTTTACTGGTACGAGCGGCGCGGCCGGGGAGTTTTTCTGGCGGCCACGCCGATTGACGTAAGCCAGATCCTCCGCGAAAAACTTTTCGAGCAGTTCGATACGGTGGTTCTCACGTCGGCGACGCTTGCCGTCGGCGGGCGCTTCGATTATCTGAAGCAGCGTCTGGGCGTGCAGCCCGCGAAGGAAACCGTGTTGCCGCACGAATTCAATTTCCGCGAACAAGCGCTGCTTTATATCCCGAGGGCGCTGCCCGATGTGCGCCACGCGAATTTCGCAGCCAGCGCTGCGGACGAAATCGTGCGATTGCTTGAAATTTCGCAGGGCCGCGCGTTTTGCCTGTTTACGAGTTACGCGCAGATGAAAGATATCTACGAGCGAGTGTCCGGGCGCGTCGGATTTCCATTGCTGCTGCAGGGGACGGCGCCGCGCTCGGTGTTGCTCGACCGGTTTCGCTCCACGCCGGGGTCGGTGCTGTTTGCAACGTCGAGTTTCTGGCAGGGCGTGGATGTGCCGGGCGCGCAACTTTCCTGCGTCATCATCGACAAGCTGCCGTTTGCCGTACCGAGCGATCCGATCGTCCGGGCGCGGGTGCGGGCGCTCGAGGAAGACGGCCGCAATGCATTTGCGGAATACCAGGTGCCGGAAGCAGTGCTCGCGCTCAAACAGGGCTTCGGTCGGTTGATCCGTTCGAAGACGGACCGCGGCATCCTCGCGATTCTCGACAACCGCATCCAACGCATGCACTATGGTAGAATTTTTCTCGAGTCCCTGCCCGACTACACAACCACGCAGGACCTCGCCGAAGTCGCGCGCTTCATGGAAAAACATCCGAAGTAGCCGAAGCGAGGAAGCCGTGGCCCGAGCGGCCGGGCCCGAAGGATGACCCATGTACGAAGTCAGTGTGGACGAGACATTC
>JBAWGF010000062.1:0-12768 GCA_049592615.1 Candidatus Acidiferrales bacterium | reverse complement strand
GAGCCGGTAGATGCCGGCCCTGCGACTATTGGGTACCGAATTCGAAAGTATGCCCTCCGGCATCGAATTGGCTTGGTTGCAGCCGCGAGCGTACTGCTCCTGGTGATCGGATTTGTGGTCACGCAGGCCGTCCAATTGCACCGTATTAGGCTGGAGCGCGACCGGGCGAACCGCGAGCGCGACCGCGCCACACGCATCACCGATTTCATGACGAGCATGTTCAAAGTGTCAGACCCGAGCGAAGCGCGTGGCAATAGCATCACCGCCCGCGAAGTCCTCGATAACGCGTCAAGGCACATCGACACCGGTTTGTCGCAAGACCCCGAGCTTCAAGCGCAATTGATTTACACCATGGCAAACGTCCACCAAAACCTTGGACTCTTTTCAATCGCTGAGGCTCAGCTGAACCGCACGATCGACATCCGTAGCAGAACTCTCGGCCCTAAGAACGCGGACACATTGAAGGCGATGGACAGCCTTGCGTTCGTCCTGTATCGGGAGGGGCAATATTCCCGAGCGGAGAATTTGGAGCGCCAGACGCTCGAAGACGATCGCAAGTTACTCGGATCGGATAATCCCGCCACTTTGTCGGCGATGAACGACCTCGGCCTTATCCTTCTGGCTGAGGGGCACCGCGATGAGGCGGAGAAGGTAGATCGAGGGACCGTCGACATCGAGCGCCGCGTCCTTGGGCCTGAGGCTCCGCTTACGCTGAGAACCATGAATAACCTCGCGATGGTTTTGCGGCTTCGAGGCCGTTACCGCGACGCCGAAAAGATATTCCGTGACATCTATGAAGCCCGCAACCGCTTCCTCGGGCCGGAACACCCGGACACCATCGCTTCACGAACCAACCTGGCTCTCGTTTTGGCTGACGAAGGCCGTTTCCCAGAAGCAGAAAAATTCGATCGAGAGACGTTGCAACAAAATATCCGTATTCTCGGACCCGAGCATCCAGACACACTGAACTCGGCGAACAATCTTGCCGACGTTCTCATCAGCGAAAGCAAATACCCCGAAGCCGAGAAGTTGGATCGCGAAACTCTTCAAATCCGCCAGCGCGTGCTCGGGTTGGAGCACCCCGACACGGTCATCTCCCTGGCCAATCTGGGCCGCCTTCTCGTCAGCGAAGGACATACCAGTGAAGCGGAGAAACTGTTCGTTCAGGTCGTGAATGTGCGGAGAAAGGTTCTCGGCCCCGAACATCCGGACACTGTAAAAGCGATTGTTGATCTCAGTGCTGTGCTCGGTGTGGAACATAAATACGCCCAATCGGAGAAGCTCGGACGTGAGGCGCTCGAAATCGGCCGGCGCGTCATTGGCGAAAACGATCCAACCATAGCCATCGTTCTGTATAACCTCGGTACGCTCGCGGCCGCCCATGGCAGAAACGATGAGGCATTTTCACTTCTATATCAGTCCATTGCAGCAGGCCTTCCGCCGAATGACGCTCTTAGCATGCCGCAAGACCCGGACCTGAAATCGCTGCATCGAGACCCCCGCTTCACCGCCCTGGTCGCGCACGCGAAGGAACGTGCCGCTGCAGCTCAGAAGCCACATTAAGTGCTGATGCCTGCCATTGGGCGTAAATCGCCGGACTCCATATGGTGCGCGACTCGTGGAACTGGGCGCGCTCGGCATTACGATTCGGGCCAATGCGCGATAACTCCCGAATAGCCGTTTAGTCGGAAAGTTTCATTTGCGCACGGGACATTCACCCAAGCCTACGGTCACTTGGACGTAGAGTCGGATTGCCGGAGATGTGAAGCACCACTTCACTTTTCCGGTTACTGCTATCGAACCAGAAGAGGCTTCCACTTGCGGAGGTTGCAAGTTACGCTGAGCGCAGCTAAATTAGGTGCGACAGTTGGGGCTGCACATGAAAAGGCCCGTCCCGGTGGAATCTGCCTCCGCATTAATCGACGAGAAGATCAAGGAACTTGGGGACTGGCGCGGGAAGACGCTCGCGAAAGTGCGCGATATCGTGCACCAGGCAGACCCTGAAATCGTCGAAGAGTGGAAGTGGATGATTCCCGTTTGGTCCCATGGTGGCATCGTCTGCACGGGAGAGACGTACAAGAAGGTCGTCAAGATGACATTTGCCAAGGGAGCTGCGTTGAAGGACCCTTCGCGTCTATTCAACTCCAGCCTCGACCGGAATGTCAGGCGCGCCATCGACATCCACGAAGGCGACAAGATCGATGAGGCAGCCTTGAAGGATCTCATCCGCGCTGCTGTGGCGCTCAATCTCAAGGGCAAGAGCAAGCCGAAGCCCCGGCGAGCGAGCAGCAAGCGGGCCGACTAGCTTCATCGCAGGTCCCGGCCATATCTCCTCCCATCGTGGAAGAGCTTCGGCACCTCCCGATTAAAGCGCTTATGGGAAAAGTGAAGTCCTACTTCATATCTCCGGTAATGCGACTTATAGGAAGTTAGAAGGAATTGCGAGCGGTGTGCGCAGATTCATCGGCTGCCGGTTGGGACCGTCTGCGCTGCATAAATATCTTTTGCGTAGCACGCTTGGTCGCCGATCGTTATCGACGGAAGAACTGCCGCCTTGTCCGCTGCTACTTGAAATTCGGCTGGCAATTTCACTGCAAACTGATACGGGCCCGCGGGGACTCCATAGAACTGATAAACGCCGCCTATGTCCGTTTGCGTTGAAAGGGTCGTATTGTCAATCCGCAGCTCCACAGTAGCGTCGGGGATCCGATGGTTGTAGTCATCTGGCCCCGGTTCCGTCCTCAAAACTCCCACTACCGTAGCTCCTCCTCTTTTTCGTGCTCGTAGTTCTCTCAGAAGTGCAGTCGCGCTCGCCGTCGGCTGCGTTTCACTACATATCCCCGCCATTAATTTTTCTGGCTCGGCACCGTAGAGAGCCATCAACTCCGCAGTTCGTTTGTACGGCGTCACGAAGTACGATTGCCCCATCCGAAAATGGTAACTGCAGTCCGCGCCACCTCGCCCTGAGTAAACATCAACTTCCTTCTCCTCGAATCCACTGATATTTTCCTCCACTCGAAATCGGTAACGGGACAAACCGCTTTGGTCAGCACCTCGCCGCTCGTCTGGAGGATTTTCAATGTCGATTACGGTTCCAACGAAGCTGGGGCCAATCGGTTTCAAGTCAGCGCAATTGGAAGCGCGAGGACCCAAGCCGCATGAACAAGCGGGCGAGCGCTCCGCACAGAAAGTTCCTGCCACGAACAGGGCTATTGAAACGCGGATCCACGCTCGACTCATGTGACTATGCCTCCTCGCCGCACAAGTATAGCCGAACTGGAATTATCCCACACCGACACGAGCGGCAAGGTTCCCGGAGCAAACGAGCGGCTAAAGATTCAAATGCCTGATTAACGCGGCCAGCTCAAGCGGTCGACGCAACACTCTTCTAATCTGTTGATCCGATTGCGTTTTCAACGAGACCTGATCCTTTGGGCTGTACTCGACTAAACCTAAACAGGGCAGTGTTTTCTTTGAATCAGCGCTCTCGAAGGAATTTAGCCGTTGAAACATCTGCACATTGGACTTCGGGCCGGTGTTGCGGCGACCGTCTGAGCCGGCACTACTAATCGGGAGTCATCCGACCACGGTTGAGTTAGCGCGGCGCCCTCCGAGCGTGGAAGACGTTAGTGAGCAGTGGCGCTGGCCGTGGATTGATTTTCGCCTTCGATTTGAGCCAGTTCTTCGCGCAGTCGTGCAGCTTCGGCGCGATACTTTTCGGCCTCGATATGGTACTTGACGGCGGGGACGCTGCCGACCGCATTGAAAAGCTTGGTCATAGCATCGTTCTTGCCTTTGCCGGTATGTTCTAGTTGATCGGCAAGATCGTCTTGGTTTTGTGCGTCGCCCTCCAATCCGGCAATGCGGCGCTGAAGATCCTGGATTGTCGCCCAGCGCTGAGCCCGCGCGATGGCAGCATCGGTGACATGGGCATTGGCGGCTTCCCACTCCCCCGAGCCGCGGTCCTCCAGCACCTCTTCAAAGGCGTGGAGATTGTCGATGCCGAGCCGATTGCCCAGATCGGCAGACATGCGGTACCAAGTCACGGCTCTCGCGTCGTCGGGCCTTACGCCTTGCCCGAATTGATACATCCATCCGAGCTGATTTTCTGCGTTGCTGTTGCCGTGCGCCGCAGCTTCGACGAACCAAGACATGGCCTTGGCATAATCGGTTTGCACGCCGAGGCCATTTTGAAACATATAGCCGATGTTTTCCTCGGCGTCGTTGCTGCCATGTTCAGCGGCTTTGTAAAACCAGGCAAGAGCCTCGGCGTAATTCTTCGGCTGGCCCCATCCTTCTTCAGCGAAGAAGCCTAACTGGTTTTCGGCGTCGGAGTTGCCGTGTCCCGCCGCGCGGAGATACCAGGCATGCGCTTGAGCATAATCCTGCTTCACTCCATATCCGCACTGGTAAAAGTAGCCGACTTGCTTTTCCGCCTGCGGCAGATTTTGGTCCGCCGCTTTGCGGTACCAATCAAAGGCCTGTTTGTAATCACGCTTGACGCCAACACCATCCTCGAACATGCCGCCCACATTATATTGCCCCAGCGCATAGCCCTGCTTCGCCGCGGAACGATAGTAGGCCAGGGCGCGCTTGTAATTCCGCGGCACGCCAAACTTATGTTGGTACATGTAGCCCAATAGATTCTGTGCAGGAGCGAAGCCCTGGTTAGCGGACTTGTTATACCAGAGCAGAGCCTGCCTGTAGTCTTGGGCAACGCCGAGCCCGTAGAAATAGTGGTTCGCCAGGCCGAACTGCGCCTGCGCATCCCCCGCGGCAGCGGGCTCGCGAAGAGAGTAGAAATCATTGTCCGGCGGCGGTGCCGTCGCGTGGGTCGACGTCTGCACTGGTGCCTGCGCTCGCGCGGCGCAAACCAGGGCGAACATAAAGAAAGCTGCCACCATAGCCCTAGTCAGAAAGTTCATGGAGATGTCCCCGTCGGAGAATTTCAGAGAAATAACCAGGACGGATGGGACTGGAATGGCAGCTCTCTACTCTGTTCGACCCGCTCCACCGCCGCTTTCCGCCTAGACAGTATCCCACCGCATACAAATGCCATCCTCCAAGAGCTTGGCACACGGAAGCGCGTAGGACGATAGGCCGCTAGTACTAAAGGAACAGAATGTGCTCAATTTTTTACTTCCAGGGCGGGCAGATGGCCGGTGGGCGAGCCAGTTACAAACTGTTCGTGATCCATCGGGCGACGGCCTTCAAACCGGCCTGTACCAGGTCGCCCGAGCGGACGTCCTGCCACCACTCGGTATCGTCTGCTTCGAACAGCGCTGATGTTCTCTCCGTCGCTATAGCAAGTTGCAGGGGTAATGTCGGATCAACCGGCCGAGGTTCGGCAGCATCCTTGAGTTGCGCCAGCATTTGCTGCTGCTGTTTCATGTCCAGCATCGAAATGGGGGAATGGCAGTAGGGACACGCCGAGTTGGTTTGCAGGTCGATGGACGCCCCGCAGTTGCTACAGTTCACAGTCTGCACGCTCTGTTTCAATTGCTGGATCTCTTGAGGTGTGAGCGCATGTATGAAATTCTTCTCTTTCAGGAAGTCGAAAAAACCGATGAACCGCCCGTCTCCATTTCCACATCCCCAATAGTTGAAGCGCATGTTTCGGACCATATCGTGAGACAGCGAGAGCTGGCCTCCGCATCGCGGACACCGGAGCGCGTCCGACATGGTTGGCTTGACCGTGGATGCGTGTTCGCCGATAAACTTCATCAGCTTGAGCGTGGAGCCGGGAGAAAGCTGCAGGCTTTTGTGCTGATCGAACCAGAACCCCTGGCAACCAGTGCAAACATCGACGGTGACCTGAGTACCCAAGCGGCCATCCAGCGTCCAGTCGGTCATCTCCTTTCCACAATTGGGGCACGTCATGGCGGCGATTCTAGATGATTCGTTGAATCAATGCCAACGAGTCAGGGAAATCGGAAAGCGCCTTTCTTGAAATGATGGAAACTTCGCACATGCAAAACCCGCAGCGTTTGCGCGCATCGCAAAGTGCCCGGCACCTGACTGAAGCGACTTGTCCGGTCATCCGACGAATCAGGAGTTAGACGCTTCGACGCGGTGTAGACTCTGGGGTGATCGAAGAAACAGCGCGACTTGACGAGTCGCACACTCCGATTCCGCTAAAGCATTCAGCTTCTTGTCAAATTGGAGGCTCAAGATGAACGATCAACAAAAGAAGGAACGGTATTCTGGAGTGCGGGATCAAGAGACCCGTGCGGCACTGGATCAGCATTGGGCGGCGTCCGATGCCAACGATTTTGAAACGGAGCACCGCATCTATCACGAAGAAGCGGTGCTGGAATACCCGCAGTCAGGCGAGCGAACCCGCGGTCGCCGCAACATACAGAACCAGCGCGCTAGTCAGCCGAGCAAAAAGCGGTTTGCTATCCGAAGAATCATTGGCGGCGGTGATCTTTGGATCACCGAATTCATCCTGACATATGACGGCAAGCCGTCCTACACCGTGAGCATCATGGAGTTCAGGGAGGACAAGGTTGCGCGGGAAACGCAGTACTTTGCGGATCCATTCGTGGCTCCCGCATCGCGCGCTCAATGGGTCGAACGGATGGACACATGATCTCGAGGCGCGAGAATTCGCCAACGACACCGGGATTTTGCGGTTCGCAGCACAATTGTCGAGAACAGAGATTATCGCCAGAGGCCCGCTGAGTCCTGAGTAACGCGGTAATCGACCAAGCGTCTTCGGACACCAGGTAACAAAACCCGCCCACTTTGCGCACGGCGCAAAGAGTGCGGTACCCGGCGGCCCGAAGAAACCGTGGGCGGAGCGCCACGGCGTGTCTCGGGCGCGACGTGCCACGGCACGCGCGAACCTGAAAGCCCCGTGCAATCAGCGGAGTTCGAACGGCCCTCACAGTGCCCTACCGCTGCGCGCGGCGAACACGCTCGCGCCGGCGCCTCGGGCTTCGCAAATCAAAGCCTCGGACGACAGACGGAAAGGAGACTCACAGATGGACAGCAACGACTCAAATCATCGCGGCGGATTGGCGGTCCTAGGAATCCTGCTCGCGCTTGGCCTCATTCTTGGCGGCTGGGCGCTGGGCGCGCAAATCAAGGCAACGCGGCTCAGCGACCGCTATGTGACGGCGAAGGGCCTGGCGGAGCACAACGTGAAGTCCGATCTCGCCATTTGGGCTCTCGGCTACAAAGATGCAGGTGACGATCTGGCGGCGTTGTACGCGAAATCCGAGAGCGACAAGAAGACGATTCTCAAGTTTCTCAGCCAGCAGGGTATCCAACCCGGGGAAATCGAGCTGGGCGTAGTGCATGTGGTGGACACGCAGGCCAACGAATTTAACGGCGGCAATCGAGCTCCTCGCCGCTACATCGTCGATCAGGAAATCACGGTGCGGACGCCGAGAGTGGACACGGTCGCGGCTGCGTCGCAGAAAACTCTGCAACTTCTGCAAGAAGGCATCGTCTTGAACAAGGAGCGTGGCCAGGGATTGATTTACAAATTTACGGGATTGAACTCGGTTAAGCCCGACATGATCACGGAGGCTACGCGCAATGCGCGCGCCGCGGCCGACCGCTTCGCTTCCGACTCAGGGAGCAAGGTCGGCTCCATCCGGCAGGCAAATCAGGGATTTTTTTCGATTTTGCCCGAGAATTCCGGCAGTGCCGCCGACGAGCCGGGCTTCGAAAACTCCAGCGCCGACAGCAGTCTGATGAAGACGGTCCGCGTCGTCAGCTCCGTGCAGTATTATTTGGAAAGATAGGACGGATGCACGGTCACCCAAGTTGTCTTACTTCAGTATTACCTTTGCCATTACACCTGTACCATTGGCCGGTATGCAAGCACAGAGCAATTTGGTCGAATAATGGTGAGGAGCGGCAAGCATCGCAGCGAGAGCGGTCTGGCAGCTTTCGCGGCGGCGTCGAACTCGTGCAAACGTGAACAAAACCCCTTTAAAAGTGTCGATTCTGGTGGCAGGAATACTGCTCGGCATCTTTCACTACAAACTTAAGCCGGCGCCCAGCGACAAAGAACTCCGCGAATACGCCGAGGGCATGCGGAGCGCCACGGAATGGAAGAACCAAATCGCACCCGACTTCGAGCTCAAGACCACCCGCGGCGAACGCTTCCAACTCTCCGAGAATATCGGCAAGAAAATCATCGTGCTCAACTTTTTCGCCACCTGGTGCGGCCCGTGCCG
Organism: Candidatus Acidiferrales bacterium; assembly: GCA_049592615.1. Lineage (GTDB taxonomy): Bacteria > Acidobacteriota > Terriglobia > Acidiferrales > UBA7541 > Palsa-295. The sequence goes on along the minus strand of JBAWGF010000062.1, from coordinate 4,576 downwards.
CGCCGAGATGCCGGAATTGAATCGATATTTCAACGAGCACAAGGGCGAGTCGTTCCTGCTGGTCGGCATTGACTCGGAAGAGAAACAGGACCGCGTGGATAGTTTTATTGAGCAGCTTAAAATCGATTTCCCCGTAGGAATCGACGATGGGCCGATCCAGAAACAATATGGCGTGAGCGCCTATCCGACGACGGTGCTGATCGGCGTGGACGGCAAGGTACAATTTTACGAGACAGGCGCGCTCGTCAACGCAGAGGTCGCCTTCGACAAACTGCGGTCGCAGAACCGTCAACTGATGGAAGCGGGAAAAATCATCACTCCCGCGGATTACCGGCTCCAAGCGCAAAAGCAGCCGACCCTCCCGGTTCTCAAAGCACAGGAAATGGCCCCGGCCGAAAAAGAATCCCCCCTCGACCCACGCGCGAAGCGGATCGTTGCCCGGATGGACTGCCCCTGCGGCTGCGAGAAAAAGGTTCAGACGTGCGTTTGCAACTTGTCGACCAAAATCAAGAGCGCCCTGGCGAAGGAAGATTTCAAGGACAAACCGGACGAAGAAATCATAAAGGCGCTCAACAAGCAATTTTGCTCGGGGGATATGTGATCGTCGCTGAAGATGTGCACATGTATTTTCGGCGCGCCCTGGTCGGCCGCAAGTTGCAGGCTCTCAATGGTCTGAGCCTGGAAGTGCGTGACGGCGACTTCTTCGCTCTCGTTGGACAGAACGGCGCCGGCAAATCCACGGCGATGTATTGCTTTCTGGGATTGATGAAGCCCACATCGGGGAAAGTCGAAGTGATGGGCAAACCTCCCGAGCTCGGTTCGCCATTCAACGAGACTGTGGCTTATCTGCCGGAGGAACCGCACTACCATCTTTATCTGACAGTGGAAGAGGCGACCCGCTACTACAGTTCGCTGTACGGCAGGCGCGTGTCCGACAAAGCGATTGATGACGTCCTCGAGCGATTGGGACTGGCGCAGTTCAAAACGCTTCGACTTGCGAAGTGCTCGAAAGGCATGAAGCAGAAAGTCGGAATCGCGCAATGCCTGATCCACGAAACGCGGCTGCTGTTTCTGGATGAGCCGACGCGGGGACTCGACCCGCTCGTCGTGCGGGAATTTCGTGAAGCGCTGCGGGAAATTCACCAGCGCGGAGCGACGATCGTGATGAACTCGCACGTGCTCTCGGAAATCGAAATGCTGGCCAACCGCGTGGCAATCATCGACCGTGGCAAGGTGATCGTTCAGGATGAACTGCAAAATCTCCTGACTCCGGATCGGGAATTCTACGGCGTCACCTTCGAGCCAAACGGGTCCATGCCGGACTATATCGGCTCGATCGAACGCGTGGGGACCGTCGTGAAAGGAGTCATCCCGAAGGAGAGACTCTACGACTTCATGACCTATACGCAGAAGTCCGGGCTGAGTGTGCACGAGTGCTCGCTGAAGAAGACTTCGCTGGAAGACTCATTCTTCAAGCTTGTCAAGGACGGGAGTCCACCGGAGTGACCGCCGCAGCCCAGAACGAACTTGTGGGGAGATTGACAGGTCCCAGCGACGCGCGCGGGCCAGGAGCACGCGAGGCGGAAATGCTGAAGGCAAATGTTGTGGCGAATTTTGCCTTTTTCCGGCGCAGCCGGCTGCTCATGGCATTTGCGCTCGCGTTTTTGCTGCTGACGGGCTTGAGTTCCCTGCCCGCTCTATTCACCGATTCGGGCGTTCAGAGTTTCAACGCTTTGCAGGAAATCTTTTCCAACCTCAACGTATTTATACTTTTCCTCGCGGGAGGTCTGGGCCTGTTCATCATTTCCTCGCACCTCCGCAGCCGAAGCCTGAAAATGGTGTTTACGAAACCCTGCTCGCCCGCCTTGTGGCTTGGGTCGGCAATGTTATCGGCTGCGATCGTATCGCTGCTGCTTACCGGCGTGGTTCTGACGAGCGCGGTTGTGCTGTCCTTTGTGTGGAAGATCCCAGTGCGCGCCGGATTGGTCTTCATCGCCATGGAAACCTTCGTCGCCTCGCTCGGAATCATCGCTTACATGATGCTCCTCGCGACGCTCGTGCATCCCGCGATTGCGGTAACACTCGTTTTGATCTTTAACGCCGACATGTTCTACGCCGTTCAAATCTGGACGCAGGCCGCCATCCGCGCGGGCAATTCGAGCCTGTCTCTGCGTGTACTCGAGCGGATCTTTCACGGCCTCTACCTTATCCTGCCCATGATCCGAACGTTCGACAAAGAGACAGAGGGCATCTACAGCAGCTTCCGCGTCATGCATGGCGAGTGGAAATATGTTCTCTACTCCCTTGGCTATGCCGTGACGCTGTCGGCCTTCTGCTACTTCGTAGCCCTTTTCGCCTTGCAGAGGAAAAGGCACATCTAGGGTTGCGGAGCGAAACGAGTCGGCGGGCTGCAAACGGTCTCGCCAGGCTGCCGCGTAACGCGCCTCGTCGTCAGCTCCGTGCAGTATTATTTGGAAAAATAGATGGATGCAAAACCCGCACCCTTTTCAGAAACCGCAAAGAGTGCGGCATTCGGCAATCTGGTGGGGTATGCTCTTGGCGGGACATTCCTGAGAAATGAGTGAAAGCAGCCAGACGGCGAGTGGGAGTTGGTGGAGAATCCCGCTGTTACATCGTGTGGCCAAGTTGCAGCAGCGTGAAGATCAGGTATTTCTGGTTTTGGCGCTGGTTATAGGCGCGTTGACAGGCTTGGCGGTCGTCGCTTTCATCCTGCTCACGGAACGAGTGGGGATGCGGCTGTATCCGGCGGGCGGCGCTCCGTGGCGGCGTCTGCTGTTCCCGGTCGTGGGCTCGCTGGGCATCGGCTACCTGCTGTTCCGCTATTTTCCCGACGCGCGAGGCAGCGGAGTGCCGCAGACCAAAGCTGCGCTGTACGCCCGCGCAGGTCGCATCACGCTGCGCACCGTGATTGGAAAGTTCTTTTGCACGTCGGCAACGCTCGCCAGCGGAATCCCGCTGGGGCGCGAGGGACCTTCCGTCCAAGTTGGTGCGGGCATTGCTTCAGTGCTCGGGCGCCGCTTGGGATTGAGTCACGAAAAAGTACAAGCGCTTCTGCCGGTCGGTGCGGCAGCGGCAATTGCGGCCGCGTTTAATACGCCTCTGGCGGCAGTGCTGTTCTCGCTGGAGGAGATTGTGGGAGACCTCCACGCGCCCGTGATCGGCGCGGTGGTATTGGCCTCCGCTACCTCTTGGGTAGTCCTCCGACTCCTGCTCGGCAATAACCCTCTATTTAAGGTTCCGCAATACCAACTGATTCATCCGCTGGAACTTGCTATCTATGCGGTGCTTGGCGTGGCAGGAGGTCTGGTTTCCGTGACCTTCACGAAGCTTCTGCTGGGCATGCGCGAGCGCTTCCTGCGCTTCCCGAAAAGCACACTCTGGTTCCAACCTTTAACGGGTGGGTTGTTAGTGGGATTGATGGGATGGTTTGTGCCGCAGGTCTTAGGCGTGGGTTATGGTTACGTCGGCGATGTCTTGAATGGGCGCATGGCACTCAACGTGATGTTTCTGTTGGTGGTTTTGAAGCTTCTAGCCGTGACCACGAGTTACGCTTCGGGCAACGCGGGCGGCATTTTCGGCCCTGCCCTTTTCATCGGCGCCATGTTGGGAGGTGCCGTGGGGACCTTGGCACATCATTTCTTGCCCTCCTATACCGCAACCCCAGGGGCCTACGCCATAGTCGGCATGGGCGCGGTCTTCGCGGGAATCGTGCGCGCACCTATGACCTCAGTGGTGATGATCTTCGAGATGACGCAGGACTATGCGGTCATCGTCCCGCTGATGATTTCGATTCTGGTGAGCCTTTTCATTTCTTCAAGACTGCAACGGAAGCCCATCTACGAAGCCCTTGCAGTACAAGATGGCATACACCTCCCAACGGTGGAGACGCGCCAACGACATGCACAGCGTCAGATAATCGGAGCCATGCGCGCTTTGACCGAGTCGCTGGCAGCGGAACTCACGGTTCGCGGAGCTCTGCAGCAGGCCCACTCGAGTGAATTTCGAAGCTGGCTTGTAGTGGATGGCAGTGGCGTAGTCGGAGTTATCAACCGCCTCACGCTGGAACGGGAGTTCACGCAAGATGCCAACCAACAACTGAGGACAATTGTAAGTGGACTCAATTTTCCGCACGTCCACTCCGATCAGAGCCTTGACCTCGCGCTCGAACGGATGGGTGCCAGCCAGCTTGACGTCCTACCCGTTGTGAATCGTGGGAATGTGCACGAGTTGGAAGGCATCGTGACCCTGCGCGATGTCTTGGACTCATACGGTGTCAGCCCACCTGATCGGGATTAGCCTTACCAGCGGATTCCTCCCGTATCACGGAGTACTCGGAAACAATCCACATGCCTGATAAACGCTGCGGACAAGTGTTTTTCGGATGCCAATGGCAAAATCCGCACTTTTTGCAAACGGCGCAAAGTGTGCGGCACCCGGCAAGCACGTCAGAAACGAATTCCACATGGATCAGATCAAGGAGGGAAAAGCGCGCGCTTATGTATTCGGCGAAATGCATCTATCACATCCGGCGGGCGGCCATTTAGCGGCGTTGAAG
>JBAWGF010000061.1:0-13669 GCA_049592615.1 Candidatus Acidiferrales bacterium | reverse complement strand
GTCATCGGCGCTGTGCGGATAGAATTGCGCCGACTTCTTCCCGGAGGGCAGCAACACGATATCCGCGCGACGGTTGTACGCGAGCCAATCGCCTTGCACGTTTTTGGCGCGGGCCTTCGGCGGCTTGTTCGGATTCGTTTCCTCAAGCGTTTTTACTTCCCGCTTGTCCATCGGGTGTTCCTTGCCGTACGCGGCCGTCTGAACCTTGTCGGCCGGGATGCCCTGTTCCACAAGATACTGCTTGATGCGCTCGACGCGGCGTTCGCTCAAGTCCTGGTTGTAACGCTTCGAGCCGCGAACGTCGGAATACGCCTCGGCGGAAAGTTTCGCGTCGGGGTCGTATTCCAGATATTTCTTGAAGCCGCCTGCGAGCGTGGCCAGAGACAATTCCTGGCTGCGAACGAGGCCGACCGACGGGTGCCGCTTATCGGGATAGTCCGTCGGATAGAAAATGCTCTGCAAGACGACGGTGGGAATCGGTTCGACCGATCCGATGATGTGCACGCCTGTCGATTGCGTTGCTGAGCCGCCGCAAACGTTCGAAGCATTCAGCGTGAACTTTTTCGTTTCGTCAATCGTTCGTGGCTGACCGCCCTCAGGAATCTGCGACGTATCCGCTGGCTCGCTCTTGACGGCCTGGATTCCGCTCGGGTCCACTTTTCCAATCGGGTCGATCGCGACGTCGCTCGCATTCGACGTGGTCCAGGTGAGCGTCGAGGACTCCGAAGTGAGCACTTTTTCACCGATCTTGCGGTAGTGAATCTCGGCAGGATTGGCGGAAATGCTCGCGTCCACTTTCGTGTTGACGTTGACTGTCGAGCTGCCCTTCACGGATCCGCCCGGGCCCGCGGCGTTGAAGTCATACGTTGTCGTGGCGTGCGGCGAAACCGACTGGCTGCCGCTTGGCGCCACGGCGCCGACGCCGCTGATATTTGCGTCCACCGTCTCGGACGTCTGCCACGTCAAATTGGAAGACTCGCCGCAATTGATATTGGAATTCGAAGCCGAGAAGCTGCCGGTAACCGGAGCGATAGCGACCGTCGTGCTCGCCATGCCTGCCTTGAATCGCGGCTGCGCCGGCAATTTGTTTCCGCGGCTCCACTCGACGGTCTTCTGCGTGCCGTTATTCAAGTTGACGATGACTTTCTTTCCCGCAGCGACTGTGACGTCGCCCGTCCAGATGTCCTTGCCGTTGCGCGTCACTGTGATGTGGTGCGTACCGGCAGGGAGCAGCAGGTTTTGATGCCAGATCCAATCCCAGTCAAATTCGTCCACGTGACCGACGAAGTATCCGGGATTCGCGCCGTCCGAGAGCACAGCCGCGCGCGGCTCGCCTGAGAATTGAACGTCGCCGAAAGGCCCGCTGACCGTGCCGCCGTATGCTTCGAGCGCAACTTCGAGGTTGGTTGTTTTACCGGCGTCGATGTTCACCTCGCGCGTGGCAATTTTGTAGCCGTAGTTCACAATGGCGACCGTGTGCTTTCCGGCTCCCAGCGAAATCGTCTGATTTCCTTCTTTGATGGCCTTTCCGTCTACGAACGTGTACGCCTGTCGAGGCGTGACCTTGACCTTCAGCTTTCCGTCTTGCGCGAACCCGGCGGTAGCGCCAAGCGCGAGGGCCACAATGAGCGTGGCGAGGTAACGAAGTCGTCGCATCTGAAATTCTCCTGAAATTTTCCTAGGCGAGATCTTTGATCGCATCCCCACCGCCCAAACGGGGTAGCGAAGGCTGGAACTTGGTAAGGTATCTTCGGGAACGCACTTCTGTCAATGAATTTGAATAGAAAGCGAAGACTTCAAAAAAATCTCACAGCGGTTGAGTGATCGGCTTCTATACTTGGCTCGATGTACAGCGACGCAATTCTCGAGCACTTCCGAAATCCTCACAACGCGGGCGACCTGCCGGATGCCACGGCCACCGTGGATGTGACAAATCCGGTATGCGGCGACATCCTGCGGCTTTCCGTGCGCATAGAAAACGGCCGCATCGCTGCGGCAAAGTTCAAAACGCAAGGCTGCGTTGCTTCGATCGCTTCAAGCTCAATTCTGACGGACCTGCTGCTCGGCAAGACGATCGAAGAAGCGCGCGCCTTAACGCCGCAGGAGATTGCGGACGCGCTGGGCGGGCTGCCAGCTGCGACATTTCACGCCGCGCAACTCTGCGCGGATGCAGTCGTTGATTTGATGGGGCGAGTTGGCTAATTCAAATCGAGTTTCTTCAGCGTGTCGGGGTCGTTCAAATTCAGAATCACGCCTTCTTCCGCTGTCGGCACTTCGAGGATTTCTTCCGCATGCGCCCACACCACTTGCCGAGCGCCCAGCTCGGCCGATGCCACGAGGAGTTCGTCGTAGAGCGAAGAGTGGAAAATTACGGGGTGGCCTCGCTTGCCATTAAACGTCGGGAGCACGATACGATTGCCGCTCGAATCGAATGCCTCAATCAATTTCGCCACGAGTTCGGCCGACACGAGCGGATGATCCACGGGGCAGAGAATCAGTCCTTCAGTGATTCCCACCGGAAGGCTTCGAATTGCAGCCTGGATGGACGACAGTTGCCCCTTCGGCCAATCCGCGTTTACCACGATGGACGCAGGCTCGATGCGCAGCTTGCTCCGAATTTCATCCGCGCCTGCACCGAGAACAATGCGGGTGACGCCGACGCGCGCGTGGCGCGTGACTTCGACGAGATGCTCGGCGAAGGTGCGCCCGCGGTAGGGAATGAGCGCCTTCGGCTGTCCCATGCGGCGGGATTCGCCGGCGGCGAGAATCGCTACTGCGAGCATGGCCGCGTCATTTGTTGCGCGAAGAGGCGTGCTGCATCGTTGCGACTTCGGAAAGTTTGAGGGACTTGTGCGGAAGATTTTCTGCGTTGCGGCGGACGGCGATAAGCTCCGCCACGATGCTCACGGCAATTTCCTCGGGGGTCAACGCGCCGATGTCGAGGCCCACGGGAGCGTGAACGCGCTCGAATTTCTCGAGCGGAAACCCGTCTTTCTCAAGCGCCTTGTACACGGAGAGCACTTTGCGCTTGCTGCCGATCATTCCGACGTACCGCGCGTCGGTGCCCACAGCCCACGCAAGCACGCTCATGTCGTCCTTGTGCCCGCGCGTCACGATCACAAGATAGCTCGCGGAGTTCGGCCGGATCTTTTGATACGCATCGCCGTAGGTCGTGTAAATTTCGGACGCCATAGGGAAGCGTTCCGCGTTTGCAAACGCTTCACGGTCGTCCACGATCGCGATTGCAAATCCTGCGCCGTGCGCTACGCGCGCCACGGCCGTTGAAACGTGGCCGCCGCCAAATAGATACACGGTCGGCACGGGCAGAATTGGTTCGACGAAGATCTCGAGTGTCCCGCCGCAAATTAATCCGGCGTCGTATCCGGCTTCGTTGTTGAGGTTGAAGACCATCTTTCGCGGTTTCTCGAGCTCGATCACTTCTTTCGCCGCGGCCCACACTTCGGCTTCGACGCATCCGCCGCCGACCGTTCCGGCGATCGTTCCGTCGTCGCGCACGAGCATCCGCGAGCTTTCAAAACTCGGGATCGAGCCATTCGTGTGCACGATGGTCGCGAGCGCGCCGCGCCGGCCAGCGCGCCTCATCCTTACGATTTCTTCGAAGAGGTCCATGCGATGTATGTAATTCGAGATTACGTCTCTGGCCCGCCGCTGTCAATTGCGCGTCCGATTCTGTGGACACGGCGAATCGCGGATGTTAACTTCGCATCGAATTACAGCGGAGGGGTTCATGAAAGCGATCGTTTACAAAGAACACGGCGGCACGGAGGTCCTGCATTACACTGACGCACCCGATCCCCAGATTGGCGCGAACGAAGTTCTGGTCCGCGTGCGGGCGTGCGCACTGAACCATCTCGACCTGTGGATTCGCGGCGGAATCCCGGGAATTAAGTACCCGTTTCCGCACATACCCGGCAGCGATATTGCCGGCGAAATCGCGAAGCTTGGCGAGAACGTGAAGCATTTGAAGGTCGGCGACAAAGTGATGCTTCAGCCCGGAGTCTCCTGCGGCCATTGCGAGCAGTGCCTCGCGGGTCTCGACAATTTCTGCAAGCAGTACACGCTCTTTGGCGCGATGGTGGACGGCGGCTGCGCGGAATACGTGAAATCGCCCGTGGCTAATATCATCGCGATGCCCGCAAATCTCTCGTTCGAGGAAGCCGCTTCGATCCCTCTCGTGTTCCTGACCGCATGGCACATGCTATTCACACGCGCGCAGATGAAGCCGGGCGAAACAGTTCTCGTGCTTGGCGCCGGAAGCGGAGTCGGCAGCGCAGCCATTCAAATCGCGAAAGTCACCGGAGCCCGGGTGATTGCCACGGCGGGCTCGGAAGCGAAGCTCGCGAAAGCGAAGGAACTCGGTGCCGATGAAGTGATCGACCACTCGAAACAGGAAATCTCAAGGGAAGTGAAGCGCATCACGAATCGCCGGGGAGTGGACATCGTTTTCGAGCACGTCGGCCAGGCCACGTGGGAGCAGAGCCTGATGAGTCTTACGGTGGGCGGACGCCTTGTGACGTGCGGGGCGACAACAGGCTGGGATGCAAGGCTCGATCTGCGACACGTCTTCAGCAAGCACTACACAATCCTCGGATCGTACATGGGCTGCAAGGCCGAGCTGTTTCCCGTCATCGATCTGGTGAGCCGTGGGCGTCTGAAGCCCGTCATCGACAGAGTTTTCCCCCTCGCGCAGTGCGCCGAGGCCCACACGCGCCTCGAGAATCGCGAACAATTCGGCAAAATTGTGCTAAAGGTCTGATCACCCGCCTCAATTGCAATCGCTGCCGCAAAGATGCAGAATGCTTGCAGAGGATTGAGCTAACGCGATGTCTGTTGAGCTAGCCAAAGGCGTCACACTCGAGCCGCCCGGCCAGGACGCAAACTTCCTGAAGGACGAAGGCATTCTGTTCGCCTCGCTCGACAAGGTGGTGAACTGGGCGCGGCGCAGCTCGATCTGGCCCATGTCGTTCGGCCTCGCCTGTTGCGCGATTGAAATGATGTCCATGGCCGCCTCTCGCTACGACATTGCGCGATTCGGCGCCGAAGTTTTTCGCGGCTCGCCGCGGCAATCTGACCTGATGATCATCGCGGGGCGCGTCTCGGTGAAAATGGCGCCGGTCATCAAACAGCTCTACGACCAGATGCCGGAGCCAAAGTGGGTGATTTCGATGGGCGCTTGCGCTACTTCCGGCGGCGTCTTCAACAACTACGCGATCGTGCAGGGAGTAAACCAGGTGATTCCCGTGGATGTGTACGTTCCGGGATGCCCACCGCGCCCCGAAGCTCTTCTCTACGCCATTATGCAACTTCAGAAGAAGATCGATGCCACGCGCGGCAGTTTCCTCGATTCGTTGAACTACGCCAGAAGCTGAACCACCGAGCGAAGCAGATTAAAATCGGCAATCCAGATTGCGCTGAGCTATGCCATGCGCGGCCCGCGCAGAATCCGCGCGGGAAGAAAAATGATGGCGCGAACGAGTTCGAGCGCTCCCTCGACGGCGATTCCGATCAGCCGGAGGGGAAGCAGCAGCAGCCAGATGATTGGGTACAGCACGAGCGCCAGGATTGCCAGCGGCCAGCAGAACACCAGAAGAATGCACCAGAGCAGAAATTTCAGCACGGTCGCCTCCTGAATCCCTCTACGTAGTCATATACGTTTCAAAAAGCAGATTCGTTCCACGCCAGAGCGTTCACGCGGGCTGTTGGCCTCGGCCGACCGCAGTCGCGGATTGCGCAGCCAGGGGCAGCTCTTTTGCGAGCCGGATATAAACAAATCCGGCAGCAAAATCGTAACGGAACAAACGCGCCGAAAATCACAAAGAACCAAATTGCCAGGGGGCAAGATCTTGCATTCACTCTCCTCGTGCGCCTGACTCAGCCCGTTACTTCCGCAGTCCCGCCGTCGAATTCGGCCGTGCTTCCGGGTGCATTGTACTCTCGTCGCAGGTATCCCATGCCGATCGCGGTTCCCGCGGCCGGCGAAAACGCCGCGCTGGTGATCGCACCGGCTTCTGCGTCGCCCGCGCGCAATTTCATTCCCGCGGGAGGCGGATTCGCGGTGGAGAATTTCAAATTCACACGCCTGCGGTTCACGTGCCCGCGCGAACGCACGCGTTCGACAATCTCCTGTCCCGTGTAACAGCCTTTCGTGAAACTAATGTGCGTTTCTTCGAGCGCGGCTTCCTGCGGGATTACGGAATCATCGAAATCAGCCGGGAACCAGGGAATGCGCGCCTCGAGCCGCAGGGCATTCAGCGCGCCCATGCCGATGGGTTCGCCGCCATGCGCGCGCGTGCCGGAGAGAAGCTTTTGCCAGAGCGAGGCGAGACGGTCACGCTTCGTGATGAATTCCGCGCCCGGCTCGCCGAAATGCGAGCGTCGCAGAAAATGGCACGGGATGCGCTCGACCGTGACATCGCGGATAGACAATTCCGGAAGATTCTCGAGCGCCACGCCGCAGGCCTGTTGCACGATCACCGCCGCGCGCGGCCCCTCGATGGCAATGCTCCCCACTTCATCGGTGCGGTCTTCGAGCTGTACGTCGTCCATGATGATGTATTTGTCGAGCGTGGACAAAGTCCGCTCGTGCACCGAAGCGTGCGAGAGCGTGAGGAGCTTGTCCGGCAGCGCATACACTTCCAGCTCGGCGAGGATATGCCCTTGCACGTTGAGGAGCAGCGCGAGCGCGCCGTTGCCCGTGGTCAGCGCTTGAATATTATTCGACACGATGGCGTTGAGGTACCGTGCGCGGTCTGGGCCCGCGAGCGCAATCGCAGCGTGCCAGTTCGTGTCGAACAGCGCAACGCTTTCGCGCGCTGCGCGATATTCGCTATCGAACCCGGCGAATCGCTCCGGCAACACGCAGCCGGAATAATCCGAGAATTGCGCCCCTGCGGCGTGCCCTTCGGCCATGAGTGGTGTTTCCATGTTCTCCCTGTTTCTCGAACCGCATAATATCAGATGCGCGCAACTGCCTGCCCGCATCGTGGCAAGGAACGACGCTGTGAGCTTTGCTGCTATACTTGGATTTGATGGCTGAAAAACTCATCCACGAAGTGATTCCCGTCGGGATGCTGCAATGTAATTGCTCCATTCTCGGCGATCCGGCCACGCGCGATGCCATCGTCGTGGATCCCGGCGACGAGGTGGAACGGATTCTCGAAATCCTTCGCCGGCACAAACTCAATGTCCGCGCAATCGTCAGCACCCATACTCACATTGACCACGTCGGCGGCCTCGCTGCGCTTCACACGGCGACGGGCGCTCCTGTCCTGATCCATAAAGCTGACCTCGACCTTTACCGTCGTCTCGATCTTCAGGCGCAGTGGCTCGGCGTGCCGACTCCCGCAATGACGCGCATCGATGATTTCCTCAAGGAAGGCGATATGGTTCGATGGGGAGGGTACGCTGCGCGCGTGCTGCATACGCCCGGTCACACTCGCGGAAGCATCAGCCTGGTCATAGATGGATACACCACGCAGACGCCTCACGATGAGAAGGCGCATTCGCATGCGAAGACCGCCGACTCCTCGCGCGTACTCGCGGGCGACACTCTTTTTCAATCAAGCATTGGGCGGACCGACCTCTGGGGCGGTTCGTTTCCTGAGATCATGAAGTCGATCCGCGAAAAATTGCTGGTCCTTCCGGATGAAGTGATTGTCTATCCCGGACACGGAGAAATTACGACGATCGGCGCCGAGCGCGCGCACAACCCATTCCTCCGCTGACGCGCACACGCTGGTCAAACGGCTTTTCGGTCACGTTCCGCGCGAATTTGCTCCATCACGCTCTGGATCAATTCCTTCGCCTTCGTGATTTCCTGCGTGATTATGCGGACATCCATGACGGGCGTGCCGGAGTCGCGGTTGCTGTGGCAATAGACGCCGTGCTGCCCTACGAGGACGAGCGCGTTTGTCAGCAGGTCGAGCGTCACCGCGAGTCGTCCCCGCTGCGGTCCCATCATCGTCTCGTAATGCTCGAGTTCTTCCCGGTGGTCGTTAAAGGCGGTCATGGGGCCTCTTTCTATTTCGCACGGCATGCGGACGCCGAAGTCTTACGCAACGAAGCGATATCCCACTCCACGCACGGTCAACAAGTGCTCCGGCTTCGCCGGGTCGTCTTCAATATATTTCCGCAGCCGGACGATAAAGTTGTCAATCGCGCGCGTGTCGGTGTCCTCGCGCAGGTCCCACACGTCTTCGAGGATTGATTTGCGCGAGACGGTGCGTCCCTTGGCGCGGATCAGGTGGCGCAAGAGTTTCGTTTCCATCAGTGTGAGCTGAATCGTGGTCCCGTTCGTGCGCAGCTCAAGCGTGCCGAAGTCAATCGTCTTTCCGTCGAAAGAGAACACCGCATAATCAGCGCCGTTGGCTGCTCCCGCTTTAGTTCCGCCATTCTTCCCCTTCTTTTTTCCGGGGTGGGCGCGCACCCATTCGTTCCGCCGTAGAAGTCCTTGGAGCCGCGCGAGGAAAATGCGCAGCTCGAATGGTTTCGGAAGATAATCGTCCGCGCCCGCCGCAAATCCCTGCAAGACGTCCTCCGGACGGCCTCGCGCGGTCAGCATCAGAACGGGGACGAAATTCTTGGCTTTTCGCAGCGCCGTGGCAACGGCAAATCCATCTTTGCCGGGGAGCATCACGTCGAGCACAACGGCGTCGTAGCGCGTCTTCATTTTAAGGAGCTGCTCGAGAGCTTCCTCACCGTCGCCCACGACCTGGACCGAATATCCCTCGGCTTCGAGGTTGAATTGCAAGCCCTTCGCCAGGTGCGCTTCGTCTTCCACCACGAGCACGCGGCTCATGCTCATGCGCGGCTCCTCGGCAACTCCATCGTGACAGTCGTACCGTGGCCTTCTCCGCCGCTTTCGGCGAAGACCCGGCCTCCGTGGGCACGCGCAATCGCGCGTACGATGAAGAGGCCAAGCCCTGTGCCTTTGACTTTCGTTACGGGGCGCCCCGGCACACGGTAAAACCGCTTGAAGATGCGCTTCAGTTCCACCGCCGGAATCCCGACGCCGCGATCCCGCACTCGCAGCATCACGTGCTTTTCGTCCGGGGTTTCGACTCGCACCGAAACCTCCACGCGTTCGCCCGAGTATTTGATCGCGTTGTCGAGAAGATTCAGGACAGCGGTGCGAAGCTCGTCGGGATCGCCTTGCACTTTCAACCCGTTGCCGTTTCGGGGCCCTTCGTAGGCCAGCGATTCGGGCGGAAGACGATGGCGCGTGCGCGCCAGCTCCATGCACTCGCGCACGAGGGACTCGAAATCCAGCCGCGTGCGGTTTTTCTTGCTGCGCTTGTATCCCGCTTCGCCCGCCTTCAGGATTTGCTCAACCGTCCCAAGCAAGCGGTCGGAATCGAGCAGCATCAACTTGTAAAACTTCTGCCGCTGTTCTTCGTCGATTTCACGCCGTTGGAGCGTTTCGAGGTAGAGCCGGATCGAGGTGATCGGCGTCTTTAATTCGTGCGTCACGGCGTTGATGAAGCTGTCGTGCTGCTCGTTCAGCCGGATTTCGCGGATGAGATAGCCCGTATTGAGAATCATTCCGAGAATGATGGCCGCGAAGAAAATGACTCCGAGCAGGAGCAGGACGGTCTGCCGCAGGTTGAGGATGATCCATCCGACGTTGAGCGCCACCGCGATCGCAACCAGGCACACGCCCAGCGCCACGAAAAAGGCGATTGTCTTCCGGCGGCTCGCAACGCGCATGGTTCTCGGAAAGATTGTACCGCGATGTGCGTGTCCCGATGAAACTCGTGAGGGCGGAGTGCCACGAGTGGCAACCCGCGAAGAAGGGAACTGCGGTTAGGAGTTTCTTTACGCCGACACTAAATCGCTCTGCGCTTCACCGGGAAGGATTTCGCTTTCACGGGCCGGCGCCGTGATTTTTGCGGTGTGCACCTGATGCGCCAGGCCGAGCTTCTTCAATGTCCAGATGCCATACCAGTTGAGGTCGATTTCGTACCACTTCAGGCCGTGCCGCGCCGAAACCGGATGCGCGTGATGGTTGTTGTGCCATCCCTCGCCCCACGTAATCATCGCCACCCAAAAATTATTCGTGGATAGATCGCGCGTTTGATAGCGGCGCGAGCCCCACATATGCGTCGCTGAATTAACCAGCCACGTCGCGTGCAGCCCCACAGTCGTGCGAAAGAAGATGCCCCAGAGAACGAAGGGGATTCCTCCGATTGCCAGCAGAATCAACCCGAGAACGATCATCGGGACGTAATGGAATTTCGTGATCCAGATGTGAAATTTGTCTTTCGCAAGGTCAGGAACGTACTGGGCCAGCGTGGACGTATCCTGGTGCTGCGATTTGCCCACCAGAATCCATCCCATGTGCGACCACCACTTGCCGTCAACCGGGGAGTGCGGGTCGCCTTCGTGGTCGGAAAAGCGATGATGAATTCGGTGCGTCGACACCCAGAAAATCGGGCCGCCTTCAAGAGCCAGCGTGGCGCACGTCGTCAGAACATACTCCACCCACTTCGGAGTTTTGTATCCGCGATGAGTCAGCAGCCGGTGATAGCCCATGCCAATCCCGACGCTCGTTGCCACCCACGCAAGGAAAGCCGCCACGAAAAATGCTTTCCAGGAAAAGAAAAAAAGCGCCGCGATGGCTCCCACATGAAATAGCAACATGAAGGATGCGGTCACCCAATTGAAATCGTCGTCAGTTGCCGGTTTTCTCTTCAGGATTTCAAGATCACTTGTCATGGTCCCTCAGGGCCTTAGGATTGGCTTTCTGTATCCACTCCCAGCCTATCAAAACAAGAGAGATAGCTTTGTAATAGTTGTGTAATACCGGCATCCGCGCGTTGCCGGTCATCGCACATCGGGTACCACTCCGGCGCCTCGGAAGCACCCCGCTGGTGCGTTGAATCCCCTTGCTCCCATTCAGGTTATAGGACCCTCTATTGCGCGCTACGGAACATACCCGCCTACTTCGCTTTACTCCGCGTCGCCCGCGCACGATAATTCCGGCGGTCGCTCTTGATGCGCAGCGCCAGCTTTGGAACGAGCACCGAGGGGGCGAGCGACACAATGTGGTGCGCGGGGTCTCTTGCAAAATCTACGTCACTTCATCTCCGCTGCGGGCGCGTCCGCACGAAGGGTCGAACACAGGAATCTGTGGGATGGGCATATAATGCTTGCACAAATGAGTTGTGTTTCTTCCCCGGGAGTTCTGGGACCCCTTTTTTCGGCCCGCTGCAGCGCGACAGCGAATCAATTTTTTGAATTGGAACCGCCCGCGAGTGGAATTTCCGCGGCGGTTGAGAATTCTCGAGTGAGGAAACCATGAGACGCTCGGACTTAGTGAGACATTCCGCGAAAGGGAAGACCGTGCGAACATCGCAAATTGTGTTCGGTGAACGGCAGCATCTGCTCCGCGTGCTCGATTCGGTCGAGCGCAGCGCTCTTCCGGCGGCGCGGCTCGATCAGGAGCGCCGCGTGATCGAGCAGTTGATCCATGCGCGCACGCAAGAGCTCAACCGCATCAACCCCGGCTGGGACGAAAAAGTTGGCATGGTCCTGAGCGCCGAAGTACGCCCCGACACGCTCGACCAATTTTCCCGCCAGGCGCCGAAGGAAGATTACTACCTCCTCCGCTTGATCAGCGAACATCCGAAAGTTTCCGCGAAGACGCTCGGACGCCTCTCGCACCATCCCTATTCCGCGATTCGCGAGAACATCGCGCGCCATCCGAATAGCGACGCCGCAACGCTCACGCGCCTCTCGCGCGATCGCACTCAGCCGTTGTGGTACCTCGTGGCGTTCAATCCCAACGCCCCCATCGGCCTTCGCAAGAAGCTCCAGGAGCGCATGCGGCGGCTGGGAGAAAAGTCCGCAACGCAGTAGAATCCCCGGATGCCGCAGCCGTCGCCGGCCCCCTTCAATATCGCCGACGAGTTTGTTTCGCGCCCCGCGCGCGAGCATCCCGGCCGCCACGCCATTCTGGGCGTGGAACGCCAAGCTACCTACGCTCAACTTGCATCTGAAGTCAGTCGCGTTGCGCACGCGCTGCGCGATTCCAATTGCCAGCCCGGCGACCGAGTCCTGATCGTTCTCCCGGATTCGATTGAATTCATCGCGGCGTTCTTCGGGGCCGCAAAGATTGGCGCCATCGCCGTTCCGGTGAATTCGATGGCCCGCGCGGCCGACTATCGCCACTATCTCTCCAACTCTGGCGCGCGCATCGCGATTGTCCACCATTCGGCCCTTCCGGAATTTCTCTCCGGCATCGAATGGCTCTCGCTCGACCGGCTCGTCATGGCCGGCGGGGAAGGGCGCAAGCCGGAAAACACGTCGCGCGCGTTTACACCTTGGGCCGACTGGATTCCCGCACGCTCTTCCGATGTTGAGACGTTTCCGACGACCCTAAACGACCCCGCCTTCTTTCTTTACACATCCGGCAGCGGGGGATCGCCCAAAGCGGCCGTTCATCGCCACGAGGATATGCTCGCCACCTCGCGCGGGTTTGCGCAAGGCGTCCTCGGGCTGCGCTCGGACGATCGCACGTTTTCCGTTTCGAAATTGTTCTTCGCCTATGGCCTTGGCAACGGAATGTATTTCCCCTTCGCCGTAGGCGCCTCAACCATTCTTGATCCCGACCGTCCCAGCCCGCTGCGCGTGACTGAAATCATCGACCGGCATCGGCCTACCGTCTTTTTTTCCGTGCCCACTTTTTACGCGTCGTTGCTACGAGAAGAAGAGAAAGGCCTGCGCGTCGATTTCTCATCCGTTCGACTGGCGGTTTCCGCGGGCGAATCTCTGCCCGAGGAAATCTTTCTTCGCTTTCGAGACCGTTTCGGACTCGAAATCATCGACGGCATCGGTTCCACGGAAATGCTTCACATGTTCCTCTCGTCGCGTCCCGGCGCGGCCCGCCCCGGCAGTTGCGGCCGTGAAGTTCCCGGCTACGAAGCGCGCCTCCTCGACGACGCCGGGAACGCGGTCGCCCCGGGAGATATCGGCAATTTGTGGGTAAAGGGCGCGAGCGCGCTGGCCGAATATTGGAGGATTCCGGAATTGACCGCGCGCACGAAGCAGGACGGCTGGGTTCTCACCGGCGACAAATTTACGCGCGACGCCGAAGGCTACTATCGCTACTGCGGCCGTGCCGACGACATGATGAAGGTGTCGGGCATGTGGGTTTCGCCCGGGGAAGTGGAGAATGCGCTGCTCGCCTACCCAGCAGTTGCCGAAGCCGCCGTCGTCGGGGCGACCGATGAGATGGGCATCACGCGCACAATTGCCTTCGTCGTCCTCCGCAGCGGCGTCACGCAGCCCGCCGGAGGCCTCGACAGCGAAATCCACGCCTGGCTGCGCACGCGACTTGTGGGCTACAAGTGCCCCCACGACATCCGCTTCGTCGCCGAGCTGCCAAAGACCGCCACCGGCAAAATTCAGCGGTTCCGCCTCCGATCCTCGGGCGCCTAACGGCCTATCCCTCACAAAGACATATTGGCTCTTTACATGTATAATTCTCCTTGTATATTGGCCCACAGGAGCCAACCAATGCTTCCGCTCCATTTACAACCAGAAAGCCACATTCCGCTCTACGTCCAATTGCGCGATCAGCTCCGCGCCCTCGTCCATTCGGGCGAGCTTCGCTCAGGCGATCGCAATCCCGCCAGCCGCGAACTAGCCG
>JBAWGF010000060.1:0-4788 GCA_049592615.1 Candidatus Acidiferrales bacterium | reverse complement strand
GCCGTTCATCACTCCCTTGCGCATTTCAGCTCGCCCCCTTTGAAGCAGCACTCTGCAAGCAGATTCAAATCGCTGACAAGAATCGTCGATTGTAATGCATCGGGCCGAAGTTCACACACCCCAATGGCACTACAGACGCGCTTCGAGGCAAAAGGTTTCCGAAAAACTTCCGTACCGCACGGCTCGACTCGGGGCATGATCCCTCTCCTTTCCGCTTGACAGTTAACTACTGTGTGAATAGCCTAGCGCCGACTCTGACCCTGTCCTCAATCAGTCGGCGTGTTTGCATTCCTCTCGTCGCGCCGGACCCAAAGAAGAATGATGCGATGCACGCCATAGGCGCGAGATGAATCCGAGTAATCCGTCTGTCTCCGCAAAACAGAATCCTGCGGTACGGTTTTCTCGCGTCCTTTGCGAGGAATTGGACGAGATCGCGGAACTTCGCAAGAAAAGGCAATGGAGTGACCGCGATTTGGAGAGCGGCAAGGGCGCAACAATTGGCCCGGAGTGTGCCGCACCGCAGGCGGACAAACCACATGAGCTTTCACTTTGCAGCGGGCAGTCCGCCGTCGATGCGGATACTGCTTCCGACAAAATTATCAAAAATGCACATGCAAAAGAACTCGTCGGACTGTCGTTCTCCGGCGGCGGAATTCGCAGCGCGACATTTAACCTTGGTGTCCTCGAAGGACTGGCGGAATTTCGCCGGCTGCGAATGTTCGACTACCTCTCGACCGTCTCGGGCGGCGGGTACATCGGGAGCTGGCTCACGAGCTGGATTCTGCGGTCGGGCGACGTCCGCAGCGTCGAGGAGTCTCTGAAACCGGACCGCA
The DNA here is from genome assembly GCA_049592615.1 of Candidatus Acidiferrales bacterium. Taxonomy (GTDB): domain Bacteria; phylum Acidobacteriota; class Terriglobia; order Acidiferrales; family UBA7541; genus Palsa-295. The sequence continues at coordinate 3,955 of JBAWGF010000060.1, read as the reverse complement.
CGGATAAGCCGCATCACCAGGAGCCGCGGCAGATCCGGTTTCTCCGCGAGTACAGCAATTATCTGACGCCGCGCCTCGGATTGCTGGGAGCCGACACGTGGGCTGCCGTCGCAATCTACACCCGAAATCTGCTCCTGAATCAAGCTATTCTGATTCTCTTTCTTTTTTCCCTGCTCCTGATTCCACACATCCTTGTTTGGATTACCTTGCGTGCCAGCGATCTCAATTTTGCCCATTCCGTTCTTGCGGCGCCCGCCACAATTTTCCTTCTTGCCGGGATTGGACAGATCCAGCTTGCGAGAAACATGCGCGCCATCGCAGGATCCCCGTCCGGGAAACGATTTCCGCAATACACGCGCCAAGGCTGGATCCTCTGGACGATTGCGGCTCCGCTGTTTCTTTCCGCCTGGATTACCAGCGTTTGGCTGTGGCAACTGCGAAGTTGGGAATGGTCCGTGTGGACTTTTTTGGCGGTCGGAGCAGCCGGATTTGGCATGACGTGGACGATTGCTGCCCGGTGGAATCCTCCACGCGCGGGGGCGGAAATCGCCCCCTCGGATTCCTGGAAGGCTTGGTTGCTTTCCATTTTCTTTGCGCTTCTTTCGGGAGCGGCAGGCGGGCTGCTCCTGCGAACGGTCGCCGACAAGCTTTTCCAGAGGTGGATCGCGGTTGACGGCAGCATCTGGCACGTCGTCAGTTTCGGAACACCCATCATCGTAATCGTATTTTTGCTGACCGGGGCATTGCAGCTCGGACTGACGGGCCGGTTGGTTCCCGATCCACGGCGCGAATGGTGGGGAAGGCTCGGAGGCTGGCTGCTGATCATCAGCATCGCGTGGGCCGCAGCGTTTGGGCTCGCCATTTATTCTCCGATCGGCGTGATGTGGCTGAAGGACTGGATGAAAGGGATCAGCGCAGCGTGGTTGATCAACACGGGTATTGCCGTCATCGGCGGCCAGAGCGCGAGAACGGGATCGCGCGGTACTCGCACTTGGAAAGATACGGCGCTTTCGGTTACGCCGTACATTTTCATCGTAGGACTTGTCGCGGGCCTCTCGTGGATCCTCGAACTGGTTCTGGCAAAGATGAACGCGGACCCCGCGGTTGATTCGGCGATGTCTCGATTTCTGGCGGGCAGCCCGATCGCGCAAAAAATGAGCGGGTGGGTAATCACGCTCGATGCAACTCCGAGCACAGCCGGCACACACCAGCAAGGAGTCGTCAATGCGATCGCTTCCACGGCGGAAGGCGCGCGCGACTACATCTGGGCGCACTGGGACATACTCGACGCGACGTTCAACTACAAATTGCTGATCCCGTTCGGTGTTTGCGTGGGACTTTGCATTCTTCTCGCCTATCGCGTGGATTTGAACGAATTCTCGATGAACCTGTTCTATCGAAACCGTCTCGTTCGTTGTTATCTCGGTGCAACGCGCGAAAACCGGAACTACAATCCGTTCACTGGATTCGATCAGATGGATGACCTCCCGCTCAAGAATTTGCGGAGCGACGCCTGTTACTCGGGCCCGCTTCCGATCGTCAATACGACGCTCAATCTGGTGAAGGGCAAGAATCTTGCCTGGCAGGAGCGAATGTCGGAATCGTTCACGATGACGCCGTTGCGATGCGGGTTTGACGTTACGCTCGAAAAGCTGGACATGGATGATGATCAGAATCTTCAGCCCGAAAAACTCTCGCCCTTCAGCTACCGCCCGACGACTTGCTACGCGTACGAGGATGCGGGATTGCGCTTGGGGACGGCGGTTTCGATTTCCGGCGCGGCCGCAAGCCCCAACATGGGATATCACACCAGCCCCGCGCTCGCATTCCTGATGACGTTTTTCAACGTGCGCCTTGGATTCTGGGCCGGCAACCCTCGAAACGAAAAAACGTGGACGAGACCCGGACCAACTTTCGGGTTAATGCAATTGCTCGATGAACTGTTCGGGCAGACGGATGACGAGGCGAAATATGTTTATCTTTCCGACGGCGGACACTTCGAGAATCTTGGCGTGTATGAACTGGTGAAGCGCCGCTGCAAATATATTCTCGCGTGCGACGCCGGCGCCGACGGCAGCTACGCATTCGGAGACCTGGGGGGCGCGATTCGAAAGTGCCGCGAGGACTTTGGAATCGAAATCCGGCTGGACACGACTGCGCTCGAGCCGCGGGGAGAAGATAAACTTTCGAAGTGGCACTGCGCCGTCGGAACAATTCTCTACAGCCAGGTGGATCCGGGCGCGAAAGACGGAACATTTGTGTATTTGAAGGCGTCGCTCACGGGAGAGGAAACTGCGGACGTTCTCAACTATCATCGAGAGCATCCCGACTTCCCGCATCAGACGACGGCGAATCAGTGGTTCACGGAATCTCAGTTCGAGAGCTACCGGAGGCTTGGGCAGCACGTGATTGAAGCGGTGTTTGCGCCGCTCGACGCGGCGAAAATGGAACGAATGACCACGTCGGAATTTTTCACGCACTTGAAGGAATCCTGGCCGGCCCCGATTGCCGGTGAGAAGGAAAAACCCTCCTGATTTTTTCATTGCCTAACCGGCGGTTTGTGTAGCGAGGATCGCTTTCAGGCTGTCGCGAGCGGCGTCAATCGTGCGGTCGATGTCCGCGTCTGTGTGCGCGGCGGATACGAAGAGCGCCTCGAATTGCGAAGGCGCGATGAAAATACCGCGATTCAACATTTCCGTGAAAAACACTCCGAAGCGTGCCGTGTCGGATTTTTTTGCATCCGCGTAATCGAGGACAGGTTCGGCCGCAAAAAATAGAGTCATCAGCGAGCTTGCAACGTTGACCTGGCCGGTCACGCCAGACTCTTCCAACGCTTTCCGAAGTCCTTCACCCAGGCGCCCGGACTTTCGGCTGAGCGCGTCGTAGAAACCGGGCGCTTCGAGCTTCGGCAGCGTCGCAAGCCCTGCACGCATCGCGAGCGGATTTCCGGAAAGCGTTCCCGCCTGATACACGGGACCGAGCGGCGACACAATCTCCATGATTTCACGGCGCCCGCCATAGGCAGCAACCGGAAGTCCACCCCCGATAATTTTCCCGAGTGTCGTGAGATCGGGCTGAACCTTGAATAGGTTTTGCGCGCCGCCGTAGCCGATGCGGAAGCCGGTGATGACTTCATCGAAGATGAGCAGCGCGCCGTCACGGCTCGTAATTTCGCGCAGGCCTTCAAGAAACGCGAATGTCGGTGGCGCGACGCCCATATTTGCCGCGACCGGCTCGACGATCACGGCAGCGATTTTGTCTTTGTGCTGGGTGAAGATCTGTTCGACGGCGTCGAGGTCATTGTAGGGTGCGTTGAGCGTCAGGCGCGCGAGCGCTTCAGGAACGCCGGCGCTCGAGCAAATACCGAAGGTCGCAAGTCCCGAGCCTGCGTCCACAAGAAAACCGTCCGAGTGGCCGTGGTAGCAGCCCTCGAATTTCAGGATGAGGTCGCGTTTGGTGAACCCTCGCGCGGCGCGGATCGCGCTCATCGTGGCTTCCGTACCCGAGCTGACGAAGCGGATCCGCTCGATCGAAGGGAGCGCTCGGATGATTCTTTCGGCGAGCTCAATTTCGAGAGGCGAAGTCATACCGTAGCTCGTACCGCGTCGCGCCTGATCGGAAATCGCTGCCACAACGTCGGGATGCGCGTGGCCGAGGATCAGCGCGCCCCACGAGCAGACGTAATCAATGTATTCGCGGCCGTCCACGTCGTAGAGGCGCGCACCCTCAGCGCGGTCGATGACGAGCGGTGTGCCGCCGACAGCGCGAAATGCGCGAACTGGACTGTTCACGCCGCCGACAAGAACATTTTTGCCGCGGTTGAAAATCTCGGTCGAGCGAGGCCGGGAGTCCGACGACATCGTCAGCAGGCCTTGAGCCAGCGGGCCACATCTTTGGCGTGATAGGTGAGGATGATGTCGGCGCCGGCGCGCTGAATGGCCGTGAGGATTTCGAG
>JBAWGF010000059.1:0-48947 GCA_049592615.1 Candidatus Acidiferrales bacterium | reverse complement strand
GTCGTGCACGGCGAAGGCGAGCGCGTCTGGGGACTGACCGGCTTGCAATTCGGCGCGCTACTCATCGCCGGCGGATTCCTTGTTTATTGGGCGATGACCGCCGTCAAGACGGATGGCTGGCTCATATCTGCGATCAAGAACCAGCGCAAAGCTGCGTAGTGACGCTGCGCGCTGGAACCGGGGAGGCCTTTCGCCGGATTCCCACCATCAATCAACCGCAATAAGAGTTACCGAAAGTCCTCGCACTCATGCTTGGGGAAAAGGCCGCTCTTATGATCCGCGAAGATGCTTGATTTTCGGAGACGTTCCTTTTTCTTCGCGTCATCGCGCTGGAACATTTCTGCTATTCTTTTCGCCGTGCGACGCTCGTTCTTATATGCATTTTTTATTTTCGCGGCGGGAGCTTCGGTGCTCGTCGCGCAGCAGCCCGTTCAACAACCTCCGCCGCAAGCGGCCACTCCGCAACAGCCTCCGCCACCGCTGACAAATCCACCGCCGCGCAGCGGCCCCGTCGTTGTGCTGGACCCATCGCATGGCGGCACGGACACCGGCGCGCGGGGAGCCGGCGGAATTGTCGAGAAGGACGTTGTGCTGATGTTCGCGCGCATCGCGCGCGGCGAGCTCGAACGCCTGGGGTTTCGCGTGGTGATGACGCGAAATGGTGACTCGAATCCTTCCTACGATGAGCGGGCGGCGATTGCAAACGCGTATCGCGACGCCATCTTCATCAGCTTCCATGTTTCCTCCACCGGGACGATCGGCACGGCGCGGGCATATTCCTACCAGTTCTCGACTCCACTGGAGACGCCGGCGCCTTCGCACGGCTTGATCGTCTGGGAGGAAGCGCAACAGCCTTACCTCGCGGCAAGTCATCGCCTGGCGGATTTGCTCCAGGTCGAGCTGTCGCCGCGATTTGCTGCGTCGCCGCTGGCATCGGCAGCGGTAGCCGTGCGAGAGCTGCGCTCCGTGGCGACGCCGGCCGTCGCGGTTGAAATCTCGAGCGTCTCGGTTGTGGATCCGATCACGCTGACACAAATGGCGGCGCCGCTGGCCACTTCCATCGGCCGCGGCGTACTGGCATTCCGCCCGGCCGAATCGGCGGGAACAAAGTAATGCCACGGAACCTGAAAATTCTTCTCGGAGTTTTGGGCGTCGCGGTGCTGATCGGATTGATCAGCCTGCGCGGATTGCATCGGAGCATCCAGCGGCTCGCCGAGACGGAAGCAACTGATGAGCGCGCGCGCCGCGAGCTTATCGCACCCTCAATATCAACGGCCACCGACGTCAAGTTAAAAGCGAAAATCTTCTGGGCGGCGGGATGGGACAAGGTCGCGCCGGTCGAAGTCGAATTGGCGCTTTCGGCCGATCCGGTGCAACGCGCGAAGCAGGTGCTGCACGAGCTGGTTACGGACCCGCCAACGCCTGACCAGCGTACTCTCCCTGCGGACACGGCGCTTCTGGGCTTTTACATACTTCCTGACGGCACGGCGATCGCAGACTTTTCCGATACGATTGTCTCGGAGATGCCGTCCGGAATCTTGAGCGAGCAGTTGGCCGTGAATTCGATTGCGCGGACGCTCGAACTCAACGTGCATGGCCTGCGCCGCCTCAAAATCCTTGTTCACGGCCAAGAAATGGAAACGCTCGCGGGCCACGTGGATCTCACGGGCTTTTTCGATCTCAATTCTGCGGCGGCGGCGTCCGCCGCAGCTGCTAGCGGTGCCACCGCGCACTGAACTGCCGCAGCGATGCATTGGGTTGACACTTCCCGCCGCAGTCGTCAAACTGAGCATCCGAGGAAACGCGTGAACCCGAGCAGCCAGCCAAGACGAGAAAAATTGCAACGAGCCGACGGACGCGAGTTCGGCGAATTGCGGCCGGTGAAGATCACGCCCGACTTTGTCTCGAGCGCCGAAGGAAGCGTCCTGATCGAAGCGGGTCAGACGCGCGTGATCGTCACGGCGACGGTGGAAGACGGAGTGCCTTCGTTTCTGAAGGGCACGGGCAAAGGATGGGTGACGGGCGAATACGGGATGTTGCCGCGCTCGACCGAGCGACGTACGCCGCGCGAATCCACTCGAGGCCGCCAGTCGGGACGCACGCTCGAAATTCAGCGAATGATCGGACGCACGCTGCGAGCCGTCACGGATCTGAAATCGCTCGGCGAGCGAACGGTGTGGCTTGATTGCGATGTGATTCAGGCGGACGGCGGCACGCGCACCGCATCCGTAACCGGCGCGTTCGTGTCGCTGGCGCTGGCGCTCGAACGAATGGTCGCGGCGGGAATCATTCGCAACATCCCGCTGATTGATACGGTCGCCGCCACAAGCGTCGGGATCGTGGACGACCAACTCCTGCTCGATCTCGCATACGAAGAAGATTCTCGCGCGCAGGTGGATATGAATGTCGTCATGACGGGCGGCGGGCGCTTCGTTGAAGTGCAAGCCAGCGCCGAAGGGCGTCCCTACACGGGCGAGGAATTGAATTTGTTGCTCGAACTTGCCGCCGGCGGAATCCAACAGCTCACGGAAGCGCAACAGCAATTAGTGCGTTTGAATTTCAGTGCCCGCTCGCGATGAGTCCGCCGGAAGGACGCCCGCTCCCATCAAGGTCCTGATCGCATCGTCGAATCCAGGCAAATTGCGCGAATACAACCTCCTCGCCAAGGACTCTCCCGTCGAGCTCGGTCTGTTCCCCGATTTCAACCAGATCCCGCCGTACGAAGAGTCCGCGCCCACTTTCGCCGAAAACGCGGCAGGCAAGGCGCAGCATTACAGCTGCTTTGCATCGGAGATTGTGCTTGCCGATGATTCCGGGCTGGTGGTTCCGGCGCTTGGCGGCGCGCCGGGAGTGCAATCGGCTCGCTACGCCGGGCCCAATGCGACCGACCAGGATCGCGTACGCAAATTGTTGCGCGAGATGGAAGGAAAAGAGAGCGACGACCGGCGTGCGAAGTTTGTCTGCGTGATGGCAATTGCGCGCGAGGGGCGCGTTCTTGCAGTCGTCTCTGATTCCGTGGCGGGCGTTCTTACAAAGGACCCGCGCGGTAAGGATGGTTTCGGCTACGATCCTGTCTTCTATTTTGAAAACCTCGGTCGAACGTACGCCGAGACGACGCGCGAAGAAAAAAACCGTTACAGCCACCGCGGCAAAGCCTTTCGCAAAATGCTGGCGATCCTGACTTCTCCGGAGTCGTTCACACTTCCTTAACATTCGTCTTTCAAGCGTCCGCTCTTCTCAAGAAAATTGCTTGCCCTGAGACTCGACGGAGGGGTAAAAAGGAATCCCCCCTCAGAGGTGAGCCCATGGCGACTCCCCAACTGACCCCGAACCTCCAATCGTCCCTACTTTCGCGATTGCGAGAGGCGCGAACGCGCACCGACGCCATTTTCGAATTGCTTCCGCCCAATTCGTTTTACGACCGGCCGATTCCCGAGCGGCACCGGCTGATTTTCTATCTCGGTCATCTTGAAGCGTTCGACTGGAACCTGTTCAGCCCCGTTCTTGGCCTCGAAACGCGCGATTCTGAATTTGACAAGCTTTTTGCGTTTGGGATTGATCCGGTCGGCGGCGGTCTGCCCACAGACGAGCCCGGCGACTGGCCAAGTATTACGGCAGTAGAGAAATACGCCGAGCGGTGTCGCAGCCGCCTCGACGAACGATTGCGAGATGCAGATGCAATGCGCGCCACGGACACGTTTCTCTTGGACGGAACGCTTCTCCACGTCGCAATCGAACACCGGCTGATGCACGCAGAGACGCTCGCGTATTTGCTCCACAATTTGCCGCAGGAAAGTAAAATTCCCCACCCGGTTCTTTCGGGCGAATCACGGCCTTCTCCCGTGCAACGGCAAGCCGCCATCCCGAACGGAATTGCCACGCTCGGCCAGCCGCGCGGCGAATCTCAATCATTCGGCTGGGACAACGAGTTCGGCGTGCAGCACGTTCTCGTGCCTCCATTTGTGATCGACGCATTTCCCGTCACCAACGGCGAGTACTTGAAATTCGTTCAAGCGGGCGGTTACCACGAGGCGAGTTACTGGAAGGCGGAGGATTGGGCGTGGCGAAAGCAGCATCGGCTCGAGCACCCGCATTTCTGGTTGGCGCGGTCCAGTTTTCCGGCGACGGATCCCCAGGCGCTCTGGAATTATCGAGCGATGTTTGACCTCATCCCCCTGCCGCTTTCCTGGCCCGTTTACGTGAGCCACGCCGAGGCTTCAGCGTACGCCCGCTGGGCCGGCAGAAAACTCCCGACCGAAGCGCAATGGCACCGCGCGGCGTATGGCGCTCCGGATGCAACCGAGCGCTTCTATCCATGGGGCGAAGTTCCGCCCGACGCGTCACGCGGAAATTTCCATCATGAGCGATGGGACGCTGCTCCGGTGAATGCGCATCCGGCCGGCGCGAGCGCCTTCGGCGTTTTCGACCTTCTCGGCAACGGCTGGGAATGGACGTCTTCAGTTTTCGGCCCGCTACCGGGATTTGAGCCATTCCCTTTTTATCGCGGTTATTCGGCGGATTTTTTTGACGGAAAACATTTCGTGATGAAGGGCGGATCTCCGCGCACGGATGCGTGCATGTTGCGGCGATCGTTCCGGAACTGGTTCCAGCCGCACTATCCGTATTCGTACGCCACATTTCGCAGCGTGGAGGAATAGCCGATGAATTCTGCTCCGCGGATGGCAACAACGAGCTTCAGTCCTTCGGCGTTGGCGGAATTCACGTCGGATGTGCTGATGGGCCTCAGCCAAGCCGGGCAAAAAGAACTGCCGTCGAAATACCTCTATGATGAAGTTGGTTCCGCGCTCTTCGACGTGATCTGCATGCTTCCTGAATACGGCCTGAGCCGCGCCGGGGAACGCCTCTTGAAGTTGCACGCGACTGAAATAATCGATCGGCTGCCGTGTCCCGTCGTGGTTGCGGAACTTGGGAGCGGAAGCGGCCAGAAAACGCGCTGGCTGCTCGAAGCGCTCGCGCGGCGGCAGCGCGTGAACTATTACCCGATCGATATTTCCGGCAGCGCGCTCTTCCGCTGCCAGCAGGAACTCGGGCAGATCGACATGGTTAGCATTGTCGGATTCGAGCGCGCGTATCTCGATGGCCTGCAGGAAGTCGCAGCGCGGCGGCGGAATGGCGACCGCCTCCTGGTGCTCTTCCTGGGCAGCACAATCGGAAACTTCGATCGTCCGGCCGGCGATCAATTCCTGCGCGAGGTTCGCGCGATCCTGCGCGAAGGCGATGCGCTGCTGCTCGCGACCGATCTTGAAAAGCCAGTGTCGCAATTGCTTCCAGCCTATGGCGATCCCACCGGCGTGACCGCGGCATTCAACAAAAACCTGCTCGCGCGGATCAATCGTGAATTGGACGCCGATTTCGACCTGGCGCACTTCGAACATGCCGTGCGGTACGACGAAACCGAGCGGCGCATCGAAATGCATTTGCGCTCGACTGCGTGGCAGCACGTGACGATCCGCAAGGCGGGCTTCCGGTGCTATTTGCGCGCGGGAGAAACAATCTGGACGGAGAGCTCGCACAAGTATGACCCGCAGGAAGTGATTCGCATGGGCGAGCGCACGGGATATCGCTGCGCCGGACAATGGTTCGATTTCAAGTGGCCGTTCTCACAGAATTTGTTCTTTGCCGTTTGATCGGGAGCCAGAAGACAAAATGGCACGGGCTGTTTGGAATGAAGCCGTCATTGCGGAGAGCGAACACACCGTGATCGTGGAGGGAAATCATTATTTCCCTCCGACTTCCGTGCGCGAAGAATTGCTTCGCCCAAGCGATACGCATTCCGTTTGCCCCTGGAAAGGCACCGCCAGCTATTATCACGTCGAAGTGAACGGCCAGCGCAATCCCGATGCCGCATGGTATTACCCCGAGCCACGCCTCGCCGCCATCCAGATTAAGGATCACATCGCATTCTGGAAGGGCGTTCGCGTCGAAGCGTAACCGCGGCTGTGCTATAGTTTTGCGCTCGATGCCGAAACCAAAAAAGAATCCCGCGAAGAAAAAATTGCCGCTGCGGGCGAAACGCGCGAACGCACGCCCGGCAAGCCGCGTGTCGCGTTCCGGCGCGGGCCACGGCACAGACCCTGCGCGCGTAAGCGCAATCCTTCAGAAACTTGATGAGGCGTATCCCGAAGTGACGTGCGCCCTCGAGCACAAGTCCCCGTTCCAATTGCTCATCTCGACGATTCTTTCGGCGCAATGCACGGACGTCCGCGTGAACCAGGTGACCGCGGCGCTTTTCCCGAAGTATCCGGATCCGAAAGCGTTCGCTTTCGCGAATCCGAAGGAGCTCGAGCAGGACATTCGCCCCACCGGCTTTTTCCGCAACAAAACGAAATCCATCATGGGCGCGAGCAAAAGAATCCTCGAGGAGTTCCACGGCGAAATTCCAAAGACGATGGAGGAGTTGCTCACTCTGCCGGGCGTCGCGCGGAAGACGGCGAACGTCGTTCTCGGCACGGCGTTTGGAATTGCCTCCGGAATCGTCGTGGATACGCACGTGCAGCGTTTATCGGGGCGCCTCGACCTCTCAAAAAATACGGACCCGAAGAAGATCGAACAGGATTTGATGAAGGTGATCCCACAGGTAAAATGGATCCTCTTTTCGCACCAGTTGATCTGGCATGGCCGGAAAGTGTGCCAGGCTCGAAAGCCGAAATGCATGGAATGCAACCTCGAACCGCTGTGCTATTCCAAAGACAAAACGAATTGAATTCAAGGCTTCCGTTCGACGAAGAGGCGGAAATTTCCTGCCGTCCGTATTACACTAGCGACCTAAGCGGGAAGGCGTGGCTGCTTTCGGCAAGGAGGTCGCCGTGCAAAATGGAATTCGATGCATGCTTATGCGCGGAGGCACTTCGAAAGGCGCCTATTTTCTGTCGGAAGACCTCCCTTCCGATCCGGAGGCTCGCAACCGTCTTCTTCTCGGCGTGATGGGTTCGCCGGACCCGCGTCAAATCGACGGCATCGGCGGCGCTCACCCTCTCACCAGCAAAGTCGCGATCGTCGAACGATCGAAACTTCCCAATGTGGACATTGATTTTCTTTTCGCGCAGGTGAGCGTGGAAAAGGACCTGGTGGACACGACGCCGAACTGCGGGAACATTCTGGCTGGCATTGGACCCTTCGCAATCGAGCGCGGCCTGATTGCGGCGAAGGAGCCCACGACGACGGTTCGGGTCCGCACGATCAATACGGGAACGATTGCCGAATTGACTGTTCCCACACCAAACGGCCACGTGACATACGAAGGCGACGAGCACATCGACGGAGTTCCCGGCACAGCCGCCGCGATCACGATCAATTTTCTCGATACCGCGGGTTCTGTGTGCGGTTCGCTCTTGCCGACCGGCCATTCGGTTGACATCATCGATGGAATTCAGGTGACCTGCATCGACAACGGCATGCCGGTTGTCGTAATGAAGGCTGACGCGGTGGCCTGCAAAGGAAACGAGACGGTCGCCACGCTCGATGCGAACGCGAAATTGAAGGAACGCATCGAAGCGGTTCGTCTGAAGGCGGGACTTCTGATGGGAATGGGCGACGTGGCGAAAGCCGTGGTCCCGAAGATCGCGCTCGTTTCGGCGCCGCGTGCGGGCGGCGCCATTTGCACCCGCAGTTTCATCCCGCACAAGTGCCACGAATCCATTGGAGTATTTGCAGGCGTGTCCGTCGCAACGGCGTGCATTTTGCCGGGCACGCCTGCAAATGCTGTGGCGGTATTGCCGCCCGGCAGTGTGAAGAGGCTCGCGATCGAGCATCCCACGGGCGAATTCGCCGTACGGATTGAACTCGGCGGCACGGCGGATGCGCCCACTGTGGGGCGGGCGGGTTTGGTTCGTACGGCGCGCGCATTATTTGACGGGAAAGTTTTTGTGCGGGCGAATGCTGTTTCTCGCGCGATGGATGCGGTTTCCGCTCTCGGGCAGAGCCGTTAGCCTGAAGTCATCTCTCATAAAGGACATTTCTCCGCATGGCTGATTCCAGTCCCACGAAGACCGGCCTCGTGGTGAGCGCGCATTCGGCTGATTTCGTCTGGCGCGCGGGCGGCGCGATCGCTCTGTACGCAAAGCGCGGTTGGAAGATCAAAGTTGTGTGTCTTTCATTCGGCGAGCGCGGTGAGAGCGCGAAACTGTGGAAAGATCCTGGGATGACGCTCGACCGAGTGAAAGCTGCGCGGCGGGCCGAAGCCGAGCGCGCCGCTGGGATCCTCGGCGCTGCGGAAATCGACTTCTTCGATCTCGGTGATTATCCGCTGCGAACGAACCTGAAAGCGCTCGAGCGCCTCGCCGGCATTTTTCAAGCACTTCGGCCGGAGTGGGCGCTGACGCACGCGCTCGAAGATCCGTACAATTTCGATCATCCCGAAGCGGCGCGATTCACGCAGGAAGCGCGCGTCGTGGCGCAGGCGCACGGGCACCGAGGCCCCGGCGCTGCGATCGGCGCGCCCCCTGTATTTCTCTTCGAGCCGCATCAGACGGAACAGTGCAATTGGAAGCCGCAGCTCATTCTCGATATTTCCGAGGTGTGGGATGTGAAACGCCGCGCGTTTGAGAGCATGGAGGCGCAGGAACATCTCTGGGAATACTACACGCGCGTGGCATTACAGCGCGGAACGCAGGGCGCGCGAAATTCTGACCGAAAAATGAAATACGGCGAAGCCTATCAGCGCGTTTTTCCGGCCGTCACGGAGCACCTACAATGAAGACAGGAATTGTGGTTTGCAATTTTCCGCGGGCGCCCAAGGAAACGATCGATGCCCTCGGCCGCTTTGGCGTGGCGACCGTACACGAAGCGATGGGACGCGCCGGACTGATGCAACCTTATATGCGGCCGATTTACTCCGGCGCACAAATCGCGGGCAGCGCCGTAACGGTCTTGGCGCAGCCGGGCGACAACTGGATGATTCACGTCGCGATCGAGCACTGCCGGCCGGGTGATGTTCTCGTCGTCGGCGTAAGCGCGGAGAACACCGATGGAATGTTCGGTGAATTGATGGCGACGTCAGTCGCCTCGCGCGGCGTGGTAGGTCTGGTGATTGACGCCGGTTGCCGCGATATCGCGTCGCTCAAAGAAATGAAATTCCCCGCGTGGAGCCGCGCAATATCCGCTCGAGGGACAGTGAAGGCAACTCTTGGCAGCGTGAATATCCCCATCGTGTGCGCGGGAACTGTGGTTCACGCCGGTGATGTGGTTGTTGCGGACGACGACGGTGTCGTCATCGTGCCGCGGTCTGCCGCTGCGAATGTTGTTTCGGCTTCGGAGCAACGCATTGCAAAAGAAGAAAAAAAGCGCGCACGGCTTGCCGCCGGTGAGCTGGGGCTTGACATCGACTTGATGCGCCAGCGACTGGCTGAACTAGGCCTGAAATATTTCGACACGGCGGAAGAAGCAGGGCTTTGAAAATTTTCAGAAGGTGAGTTCATGGACTACAAACCGTCGTTTCAGGACATCGCGCATCTGGGTCACGTCGAAATTCTCACGCCCAAACTCGACGAGAGCGTCGCATTTTTCAAAGACGTAATGGGACTGCACGAAAGTGGCCGGAGGGGTGACTCCGTTTTCTTGCGCGCCTGGGGAGACTACGCGCTTCACACCCTGCAACTCACCGGGGCAAAAACATCCGGAGTCGGCCACTTTGCATTCCGCACGAAAAGCGCCGACGTCCTGAAAAATATGACGGATTACTTGCAGAAGAACGGCGTTAAGGGCGAATGGCTGAAGAATGAGTTCGGACACGGTCCCGCGTTCCGATTCCCCTCTCCGGATGGGCACGCGATTGAGCTTTACTACGAGACAAAACGCTACGTCGCTGAGGGTGACAATATTCCCGGCTTCAAGAATCAGCCGCAGCGGTACATTCCCAGGGGCATCGCGCCACGAAGGCTCGATCACATCAACCTGCTTGCAAGCGACGTAAAGGCTTGTCGCGAATTCTTCCGAGACCTGCTGGGAATGCGCGTGACCGAGCAGATTATTTTCGACGACCAGGGAGAAATGGGCGCATGGCTCGCCACCACATTGAAGTCATACGACATCGCATTCACGAAGGACCACAAAGGGGCGCGGGGGCGCTTCCACCATCTCACTTATTTCATGGACTGCCGGGAAGATGTGCTGAGGGCCGCGGATATTTTGGTTGAGCGCGGCATTTTCATCGAGACGGGTCCTCACAAACATTCCATCGGCCAGACATTTTTTCTCTACTTCTACGAGCCGGGCGGCAATCGATTCGAGATCGGATCGGGCGGATACCTGATTCTCGATCCCGACTGGAAGCCGGTCGTTTGGTCGAAAGCAGAACGCATGAAGGGCCAGGCCTGGGGCCTGCAGACAGTCAGCACGTTCCACACCTACGGCACACCGCCCGTGGACTAAACGGCGGACACGGTCACACCTGTTGTGGCAATCACATAATCCGAGCAGAAGGGGTACGGGAGGCAGCCGCTAGGTCAGCAGGCGTCCGCCTCCCGGGGGGCAATACCGTTAGAAACTGTATTTTGCTGAGAACTGCAATTGGCGTGGATTGAACATGGTCCTTGCGCCGCCGAAATCAGGATTGGCTGGCGACGTGACGCCGTCCCCGTAACGGTGCGGAGTCGGCCCAAGAAAGAAGGGCGCGTCGTAAACGGATGTCACCTCGTCCACATTTGGCCGGTTGAACAAATTGAAGGCATCAAGGGCAAGCTCAAGCCGGTCATGCTCGCGGAATTTAAACGTTCGCGAGAGCCTGAGATCCCATGTCACCAGTTTGTCGCCCAGATAGACATTTCGGGCGGTGTTTCCCACGCGGTCCGTCACAGGGTTCGTGTCTCCGTTAACGTCGAGCCCCGCGAAGATCGTGAAGGGCCGCGGCGATTGAGCGGTGATGATGCTGCTCAGTTCAAAGTTCCTCAGAAACGTCTTCTGAGGCGCGTCCGCAGTGAAATTGGCGACAAAGCGATGGCGAACGTCCTGATTCGAGTTGGCGCGCTCCAAACCCCTCTTGAAATTATCTTGCGGAGTGCTGACGAATGTGGTGAACGTTCCATCGTCTAGCGTGTGAGAAAAAGTGTAGTTTGCGTTGAGGCGGAAGTAATTTCCCAGGCGCTCATTCACGGCGATATTCAGGCCGTGATATACGGCATTGCCGGTGTCATCCAGGAAGTAGAGGAGACCCGCAGGATAGCGCACGCCGCTGAAGGCGTCCTTGCCGGGTATAAGGGCAAGTGTGTTGTCAGGAAGAACCGGACCGACGCCGGGGAAAGTGCCGGCTGCGGAAGCTGCCGAAGAAGAAATGCAGGTAAAGGGACCATCTGTGCCGCCTGCGGGCGGACAGACGTTCAAATTCTCCGGCCGGACCAGCTTGTGCGCTGCGACGAAGAGATAGCCGACGCTGACCACTAACCCCTTGCCGACCTCGCGATCGATTTCCAAGCTAGCTTGCTCGGAGTATGGGATCCCGCTGCGATGGTCCAATCCGGTGTCGCCTACCGTGCTGTTGATGCCAAAAAAGTTCTCCGGATACTGGCCCGTCGTCAACAAGTTCTTCGCGGCATCTGCAGGACTCGGAGAGCCCGGGAACGGGAAGCCGAATGGAAACTGGTTGAGAGCCCAAGTGGCCGAATCCGCGCCGACTCGTGCCGCCGGAACCGATGTGCCCGTTAGATATGGCACGGGCCTCTGCGGGAAGGTGACGAACGCGAAAGTGAGGTTATATCGGTCATCGAATATCCCGAAGCCGGCCCGAATAACTGTATGCCTGTCCGGGGAGTAGGCCAGCCCGATCCGCGGCTGAAACCCGGTATAGTTGCGGTTGATCTGTCGCTCCAGACCTGTCTCGAAATCCCAACGCAGACCGTAGTTGAATGTGAGCTTGGAATTGATGCGCCATTGATCCTGCCCAAAAAATCCGAAATAGCTATGATCGAATTGAACGAAGAAGTCCTGCTTAAACTGCGAGAAAGCAGGCGTATCGTAATAAATCGTCTGCCAGACAGATGGTGTGCAGCCTCCCGGCTGGCACAGCGTCAATCCAGGGCTTGGGAAGCTCGAATAAGGAGCTGTCCCGATCGGAGCTCCCCAGAAGACAATCGGCGAGCCATGAAGCACCTCTGTGGGAATCGGGGCACCCGAACCCAGCGGTCCGCACGGCCCTATCCCGTTGAAGGCAGTAAGTGGGGGGCCGCCGTTGATGTTCACAAAATTTGCAAAGTCCTGCAGGCAATCGGGCCCGGGCAGGATGATGCGCATGGGATTGAATCCGGGCCATATGACAAAGTTGTTGATCCGATTGAAATCAAAGCCGAACTTCGCCAAGTGCGAACCCTTGACCCATGCCACGGAGTCCGAAATTTGCACCCGGCTCTCATATGTCGCATCGAAAGTTCCGAAGTTGTGACCGAAGAGCAGCGTGTTGGGGATATCCAGGTTGGGCTCGCCCGTCACGCCCGGAAACGTGTTGTGTCGCCGCCCATATTGGAATAGCGCGGAATTAATCAGAGTAGGGGAAAGCTGCGTGGTCAGGGTCCCGACCAAAGACTGGTCGCGAATGAAGGCATCGTGGCCGCTGCTGGGTGTTCCCAGTCCGCCGCCGTCCAGTGTGTCGCCCACCAGCTGATTCAATTCGCGAGCGTCAAAAATGTTGTAGCGAACACTCAGGCGGTTGTCCTTGTTGATCTGATGATCAACCTTGATGATCCCATTGTCGATATCACGAGTCTTCAGCACGGAGTTCAGGCCGGCGATCCCGAAGATGCCGCCCTCGGGCCCGATTCCAAGATACGACTTCGCTATGTCGATATTGTCGATGTTATTCACGAGCACTCTCGGATACGTGGGAGATTCAGCGCGCCGCTGACCTTCGTAATTCATGAAGAAGAATGTCTTGTCTTTTTTGATGGGGCCCCCAAGGGTGCCGCCAAACTGGTTTTGCCGCAAAGTATCCGGCTGGGGCGCGGGCAGTAGCAAAGGACGAGCGTCGGCCACGTTGTTTTGCAAATAGTCGTAAACCGAACCGTGCATGTCGTTGGTCCCGGACTTGGTGATGATGTTTACGATCCCGCCGAGCGCCCGGCCATACTCCGACCCGAAACTATTGTTGACCACACGGAACTCGCTCACAGCTTCCTGGGGAGGCGTAGCCCTCTGCGAACCCGTCGCCGTATTGATCGTGTCCGCGTCGTCCACCGTCACCATGTTGCTCAAATCTCGCATTCCGCCGAACGCAATGCGCGTGACTTCAAATTCCGTGAATGTGGATTGCAAGCTCGTGCGACCCGTGGCCACGCCGGGAGTCAACAGCGCAAAGTCCGTGAAGAGTCGCCCCTTGATTGGCAGATCCTGAATTTGCTGCGTGTCGATTACCTGGCTGACTTCCGTTCGAGTCGGCTCGACCAACGGAGCTTCACCGGTGACTTCGACTCTCTCTCCGACAGATGAAACCTTTAAATCGATATCGATTGTCGCGACTTGGCCAACGGTGAGCACGATTCCAGTCCGGGTGTACTTCGAAAATCCGGGCGCTTCGGCCGTCAGCTCATAATCCCCGGCCAACACATTGAGAAAAATGTAATACCCGTTTTCGTTGGATTCAGACGTGGAGGTGCGATTGGTCCCTATATCACGCAGCGTGAGAGCAGTCTTCGCGACCGATCCGCCGCTCTGGTCCTTCACGGTACCGTTCAGTTGAGCTCGGCTGGCGCCGACTTGCCCCCAGGCAGAGAATGTCACACTCGCAATCAGAATCAGCACCCACAGCAGACCCAAACGTCCCCTCATCATCCACCCCCCTAACAAGATGTTCTGCTCAGACGAATTGCGAAAATGTGCATGGTTGCGTTTTAGGGTGCTCGAAATATGGCGCATGTGTAATTTGGGCCGAAAAGATTGTCAATCTTTAATCGAGCAAACGTGCGATCATCGCCCGATGTTTCACGTTGTGAAACGAGAGCGAAAAGCTCCCTGACCGGCTGGAAAAAAGGCAATTCTCAGGCCTCCCCGGGACGCATGCGCTTCCTTTTCTTTCGCGCAGAATGGTTTGGAACCAGAGAACTGTCCAATACATGATGGGTCGAATTGTCATACCCGCTGGGTATCAGAAAGGATACCTGGTACCGGGCGAGCCTATCCTGTCCGGCACGGATGAACTCGGCGCTAACTTCAAGATGGCGTTCGGGCTTGTGGAGAAATTGGCTATGGGCTCGCGGCCAGCACAAATGAGTGAACGCAAGTTCCTCCTTCACGCTGCCAATGCCGGCTTCCGGACCGGGTGCCCGCGAGGCAAAAAGAGGAGAAATACCGTCGTGCTATAATCAGCTTTTATTGGCGTGAGTGTGCGCGCTCTCGTAAGCCCAACATTGGAGAAGAGTACAAAGCTCCTTGATCAACCTTCCCGAATCCTTCAATGTCGCCACCCGTATTGTGGATCGCAACGTCCTCGAAGGCAGAGGCGATAAGATCGCGATCGAGTGCGGTGATGAGCGCGTCACGTACAGGCAGCTGTTCGAGCGGACAAATCGTGCCGGCAATTCGCTTCGCCACCTCGGCGTGCGCCCTGAAGAGCGCGTAGTTCTCCTGCTGCCGGACACGCCCGAGTTCCTGTATGCCTTTTTTGGCGCGATCAAGATTGGAGCTGTGGCTGTCCCGATCAATCCGTTCCTGAGGCCGCAGGAGTACGAATACCTCCTGAATGACACGCGCGCGCGCGTGGTGCTGGTCAGCGATTCCCTGCTCCCGCAATTTCAATCGATCCCCCGCGAACATCTGAGGTATTTGCAGCAGATTGTCGTCGTCGGAGGATCACATGCAGGCTTCCCCTCGTTAAGCAAGTTGATGGATGCTGCCTCACCGGAGCTCGAAGCAGAACCCACACACAAAGATGACGCTGCTTTCTGGCTCTACTCGTCCGGCAGCACGGGTCCGCCCAAAGCCTGCGTTCACCTTCACCACGACATGGTTGTGAGCTCGGAGCTATACGCCAAGGGCATTCTGCGGATGAATGAGAACGACCGATGCTACAGCGTTGCGCGGTTGTTTTTTGCCTACGGCCTCGGGAACGCGGGCTACTTCCCTTTGTACACTGGGGCGACGACGATTCTTTCACCCGCGCGCCCCGTCCCTGCCGGCATCTACGCAGACATTAAGCGCTACCGGCCCACTCTGTTTTTCTCCGTGCCCAGCAACTACGCCGCACTGCTGGCTCACCGCAATGAGAATGGAAATGACTTCGACCTCTCGAGCATTCGCCACGGAATCTCGGCCGGCGAAGCTCTGCCCGCGCCACTTTTCGACAGATTCAAGCAGCGCTTTGGCATCGAGATACTCGACGCACTCGGCTCAACCGAAACCTTGCAAATGGTGATCTCGAATCGCCCCGGCGAAGCCAAGCCCGGCTCCAGCGGAAAAATTATTCCTGGGTTTGAGGCGAAAATCGTCGATGACAACGGTCTTCCCGCGGCTGCCGGAGAAATCGGGAATCTGCTGATCAAGGGCGATTCCACCTGCGCCGGCTACTGGAACCAGCACGAGAGAACCAAAGAATCATTCGAAGGCCACTGGTTTCGGACTGGAGATAAATACTTCCAGGATGACGATGGCTATTTTTGGTACGCCGGACGCGCGGATGACATTTTCAAGGTCAACGGCCGCTGGCTGAGCCCGTCTGAAGTTGAAAGCGCCTTAATCGCACATCCCGCCGTCCACGAAGCGGCCGTGATTGCCCGCGATGATGAAAGCGGACTTACGAAACCGGCGGCTTTTGTTGTCCTGAACGCCGAGTTCGCTCCCAGAGATCAGCTCGTGCATGAACTACAGGACTGGGTCGCTCAATCGGTAGGTGGCTATAAACGTCCTCGTTGGGTTGAATTTTTGCCGGAACTTCCCAAGACGACGACCGGAAAACTCCAGCGGTTCAAGCTCCGCGAGCTGCAGGCTCGGCAAAGCCGAGAAAAATAATCTTCTGCTGTTCAAAAGAAAGGCTTTACGGAGTAATACCCTCTGGGTATAGAATACGCACCCGTGGAACTACGTCACGTCCGATACTTCATCGCCGTCGCGGAATACCGCAATTTCAGCCGAGCCGCTGAACAACTGCACATTGCCCAACCGCCGCTGAGTCGTCAAATCCGTCAATTGGAGGATGATCTCGGTGTCACGCTTTTCGTGCGGAACAAGCGGCGCGTGGAGTTGACCAAGGCGGGGCACGCGTTCCTCGAAGAAGGAAGGAAGCTGATTGCGCAAGCGGCACATGCGGGCGAAGCCGCGAGACACGCTCAGAAAGGAGAAACGGGATTTTTCCGCATCGGAATCGCTTCAGGGCTGGGTGGAATGGTCAGCAAGGTTGTCTGCGAGCATCGCAGGTTGATGCCGGCCATTGACATCGAGTGCAAGGATGTATTTTCGACTTTCCAGAATGAAGCGCTTCACAAAGGGGAGATTGATGTCGGCTTCCTGCGGCCGCCCGTCGATCAAGTGAATTTGAATTGCGAGCTTATCTTTGAAGAGGAATTTGAAGTTGTCCTTCCGAGGACGCACCGCCTGGCGAAACGAAAGTCTCTGAAGCTGAAAGATATTGCGGATGAACCGATGATTATCTTTGACCGGAATTTTTCGAGCGGCCTCTATGACAAGATCCTGAGTTTGTACAGCCGGGCGGGCTTCACACCGCATATCACGGTGACGCATGTCGAGGCGCATGAAGAAGCCGGCGCCATCATGATTGCATCCGGCAAAGCGATTTTCATGGGAGCGGGCGCCACTGTGAACCGCACCGTCTCGGGTATCGATCTGGTCTCCGTCAAGCTGGATGAACCGGACGCGAAAATCGAAGTTTACGTTGCGTGGCGCAAAGGCGAAGAGTCGTCCGCAATCCCGCCCTTCCTCGATTCCGTGCGCCGCGTCTTTGGGTCCCACGCGCACAGACAGATTGCTTAGGCCCCGCGCTGCCCCTGCGATTCAATCCAAGTGAAAATATCGCTCGGGAGATTTATGCGTACAGAAGAGCCGTGTCCGCGGACATCGCCTCCAGCCCCGTGATGCAACTCGGGGGACCTTGCACAACAAATCGACGATGATAAAGCAGCAACGCGCGCAGCCCGGCGAGCTCTTCGCCGCCGCCGGCCCTGCCCGGACCACCGTGAAGACAACTCGGCACGACGTTCCCGTGACCCGTGTGCTGGCCGCCTACTGTCGAGTCAACTACCAGCACGCGTCCATGCATGTCGCCGATTCCGAGAATGACATTCTCAACAAAGCTCGTGTCGTTCGAAAACAAAGAAAGGACGAGTGAACCCAGGCCGCGCCGCGCGATTGCAATGAGATCGTCCACTCCGTCGTACGCAATCAGTGTCGCTGCCGGACCGAATACCTCCACATCGTGAACGAATTTCGCATCGAGCCCATTCGCGCAGGAAAGAAGCGTCGGCTGCACGAAGGACGACTTCTTCGGATCGGCATCGAGTGGCTGAAAATTCTCGTCGCCGCCGAAGAGCACCGCGCATTCTTGCTTCAACTTTCTCAGCCCTTCCTGACACGAGGACTGCTGCGCCTTGTTCACCACCGGCCCCACTTTCACTTCCACGTTTCGCGGGTTGCCCACTTTCATGCCGCTCAGCCGGGCCACGATCGCGTCTCCTACTGCCTTCAGAAGTTGGCGCGGAACCAAAACACGACGGATCGCCGTGCATTTTTGCCCGGCCTTGAGCGTCATTTCGCGCGTGACTTCTTTGACGAGCAGATCGAACAGATCGGATCCCGTAGCGCCGTCCGGCCCGAGAATCGCCGAGTTGATGCTGTCGGCTTCCACGTTGATGCGGACCGATCGGCGCAGGACATTCGCGTGAGAGCGAATGCGCGTTGCCGTGTCCGCCGATCCGGTGAATGAAACGATGTCGCCTTCCGAAACATGATCGAGCAGGTCGCGTGCAGAGCCGCAGAGAATGGAAATCGCTCCCTCTGGCAAAATATTTGCCTTCGCAATGTCTTCCACGATTCTGTGCGTCAGCCAGGCGGTCGGCGATGCGGGCTTTACCACAATCGGAACACCTGACAGCAATGCTGTTGCGCCCTTCTCGCACAGACCCCACGCGGGAAAGTTGAACGCGTTGATAAAAACCGCCGCGCCCTTTGTGGGCACAAGAAAATGCTGCGCCGAAAACACGTTCGTCTTCGACAACGGGATCGTTGCGCCCTCCTTCAACATTTTTCTTTCCGCCAGCGCGCGCCCGATCTTTGCGTAGTACTTCATCGTGTAAATCGCGCCGTCCACATCAAAGGAGGCGTCCGCCTGCGTGGCGCCCGAGTTGAGAAGAGAGAGTCGAAAATATTCGTCGCGATTCGCCGTCATCGTATCGGCGATCTTTCCGAGCAACTCCGCTCGCTCGCGATAGCTCGATTTCCGGAGCGCCGGGCCGCCCTTCGATCGCGCGAATTCAAGAGCTGCACCCACGTCAATCCCTTGCGAAGAAATGCGCGCCAATTCGTCTCCGGTAACCGGATCAATCAACGGCTCTCCGGCGCCTGTCCCCTCTTTCCACTCGCCGGACACAAAATTGGGCAGCTTCATTTGCGTTCTCCCCTCTAGCGTTTCAATTCAATGCGACTTGCTCTGTCCTGGGCCAGACTTTCGGATGCCAGATTGCGCTCACAAGTGCGGCATAATACTGCATCTTATCACCACCCAAATCCAGCAGATTCTCGCGATAGACATTAGGGCAGACGTTCAAAAGGCTTAGAAATAAGGCTCTTACGAAAGACCAGACATCTAGTTCCTCGAATCTCCTCACATGACATTTTTCGTTCATGGTCACCCTTGACAGTCCGACCTCAGCATGTATTATACTGCATGTGAGTTTTGACCAAACTCAAACCATGTCAACGAGCGCGGACCCCAAAGCCGTTACGCCGCAACGAGTTACTCAGCCTCCGGAAGGCGATTTCCTGGTCTTCCTCGGCAAACGCGTTCGCGAACTGCGCAATCGCCGCGGAATGACTCGCAAGATGGTAGCGCGCGAAGCGGACGTGTCGGAGCGCCATCTCGCGCAGCTCGAAGCGGGCGACGGAAACGTTTCGATTGTACTGCTGCGGAGGATCGTCGCCGCTCTCAATGTTTCCCTGGTTGAATTATTTGCGCCGGAGGCGGAAGAGTCGGTCGAGAAACGGCTGATCCAGCGGTTCCTCGAACGCCTCCCCGCGCATCGCCTCGAAGATGTTGCGTTCCGTCTCATGCGCGACTTCGGCCATGAAGAGAAAGTGCGGCGGATGCGCATCGCGCTGATCGGTCTGCGCGGAGCGGGCAAATCGACGCTGGGATTCAAATTCGCCGAGGAAAACAGCATTCCCTTCATCGAACTCGATCGCGAAATCGAAAAGGATACCGGAATGCCGCTGGCGGAAATCTTTTCGCTTTACGGGCAATCCGGCTATCGAGCCATCGAGAGGCGAACGCTCGAGCGCGTGGTTCGCGAACACGATCGCGCGGTCCTTTCGGTGGGAGGCGGCGTGGTCTCGGAAAAAGAGACTTATGACTATCTCTTATCGAATTGCTACACCGTCTGGATCAAGGCGCTGCCCGAAGAGCACATGTCGCGCGTGATTGCGCAGGGCGATTTTCGCGCCATGGCCGGGAGCGATCAGGCCATGGAAGATTTGCGGCGAATCCTCGAGGCGCGCGAGCCGCTCTATCGAAAAGCGGACATCCACTTCGACACTTCCGGTAATTCCGTCGATGAGAGCTTCGCCAAATTGAAGGCGGCATTGCAGGTGAATTTTCAGTAGGAGGATCTTGTGGACGTTGTTGCAACTCATGAGCCCCAGGCAAAAATGGATCCGGTCGATTTTCAGACCGATCCTTCGCGCTACAAACATTGGCGTCTGTCCTTCGACGGTCCGGTTGCGACGCTGACGATGGACGTAACGGAAGACGGCGGAATCCGGCCGGGCTACAAACTGAAACTGAACTCCTACGATCTCGGAGTCGATATCGAACTGCACGACGCCTTGCAGCGAATCCGGTTCGAACATCCGGAGGTTCGTTCCGTCGTCATCACCAGCGCGAAGAATCGCGTTTTTTGTTCGGGAGCCAACATCTACATGCTTGGCCTTTCTTCGCACGCATGGAAAGTGAATTTCTGTAAATTCACGAATGAAACGCGGAACGGCATCGAAGATTCGAGCGCGCACTCCGGAATTAAATTTCTTGCGGCCTGCAATGGAACCACGGCGGGCGGCGGTTACGAGCTGGCGCTCGCGTGCGATGAAATTATTCTCGTTGACGACCGCTCCTCTGCCGTAAGTTTGCCCGAACTTCCGCTACTCGGAGTTCTGCCCGGCACGGGCGGCTTGACGCGCGTCACCGACAAACGAAAAGTCCGCCGGGATCATGCAGACGTTTTCTGCACCACGTCCGAAGGCGTTCGCGGCCAACGGGCGAAAGACTGGCGCCTTGTGGACGACGTGATCAAACCGCAGAAATTTGCGGACCACGTGAAAGAGCGTGCCGCGAAACTCGCCGAGCAAAGCGATCGCCCCGCCGGCGCGAAAGGAATCGCTCTCACGCGCATCGAGCGCACCCTAGACGAAGCAGGTCTGCATTATCGCTATGTCAAAGTGCAAATGAATCGCGAGGCGCGCACCGCGACGTTCACCGTTCGCGCGCCGGAGTCGGTCACCGAGGACACAGTCGAAAAAGCCTTCGCTGCGGGCGCGAGTTGGTGGCCTTTGCAGATGGCGAGAGAGTTGGACGACGCCATCCTGACGTTGCGCACAAGCGAACTGGATCTGGGTTTGTGGATCTTCAAGACCGCTGGAAATCCCGAAGCGGTCCTCGCGTTCGATAATTTCATCCTCGATCATCAGGACGACTGGTTCGTTCGCGAAGTTCTGGGGATGATGCGGCGGACGTTTGCGCGCATCGACGTTACGTCCCGTTCGATTTACGCGATCATCGAGCCGGGTTCGTGCTTTGCGGGAACGCTTTTGGAATTGGCGCTCGCTGCCGACCGCGTGTACATGCGCGACTCGCAGGAAGCTGGAGGCGCTGCCACGATGACGCTCTCGAGAATGAATTTCGGGCCGCTTCCCATGGTGAATCAGCTTTCGCGATCGGCGGCTCGCTTCTATCAGGATGCGGGGCATGTTGACGCGCTGCGCAGCCGTATTGGGAAGAAGCTCTCGGCGAAGGAAGCGCTCGACGCGGGACTCGTCACTGCCGCGCCCGACGATCTCGACTGGGAAGATGAATTGCGTCAAGCGATTGAGGTGCGCGCCGCACTTTCGCCCGACGCACTCACCGGACTCGAGTCAAATCTGCGCTTCGGAATCACCGAGACGCTCGAGACGCGAGTTTTCGGCCGCCTCTCGGCGTGGCAAAACTGGATTTTTGTTCGCCCGAACGCAGTTGGCGCGAGCGGAGCGCTCAAGGTTTACGGTACGGGCGCGCCGGTGAAATTCAACTGGGAAAGAGTTTGAAAACCACTATCTGGCCTGGTCAATGAGGAGACCGCGATGATCGATTACATAGATAAGATTCCCAATAATATCGATCTGGGGAGAGACCGAGTTCTTCAGCGCGCTCTCGAACACTGGCAACCTGCGTTCCTGGGCTGGTGGCAAGATACGGGCCCGACCGAGAGCCGATCGTACGAAGTGTATCTTCGCACCGCAATCAGCGTGGAGCCGGACGGCTGGGCCCAATTTGGCTATGTACGGATGCCCGAATACCGTTGGGGAATTTTTCTTCAGCCTCGCGATGAAAATCGCCAGGTCAACTTCGGAATTCACAGAGGCGCGCCTGCATGGCAGGACGTGCCGGGTGAATATCGTTCCACGTTGCGCCGCGTCATCGTGACGCAAGGTGATACGGAACCCG
This sequence comes from Candidatus Acidiferrales bacterium, assembly GCA_049592615.1. Taxonomy (GTDB): domain Bacteria; phylum Acidobacteriota; class Terriglobia; order Acidiferrales; family UBA7541; genus Palsa-295. The sequence continues at coordinate 27,091 of JBAWGF010000059.1, read as the reverse complement.
CGTCGGTCGAGCAGCAGAAGATGCTCGGACTGTCGTGCCCTTCGATGTACGACCTGCGGAACATTTTCCAGGTAAACGTCGAAGAGGGACGCCACCTCTGGGCCATGGTGTATTTGCTGCATCGATACTTCGGGCGCGATGGCCGCGAAGAGGCCGAAGCATTGCTCGCGCGCCGGTCCGGCGACACCGACAATCCGCGAATTCTCGGCGCGTTTAATGAGCCGACGCCGGACTGGCTTGCGTTTTACATGTTTACATTCTTCACCGACCGCGACGGCAAATTCCAACTCTGCGCCCTCGCGGAGTCCGCTTTCGATCCCCTCGCGCGAACCTGCCGCTTCATGCTGACCGAAGAAGCTCACCACATGTTCGTCGGCGAGACGGGCGTCACGCGAATCATTCAACGCACCTGTGACGTGATGAAAGAGAACAAAGTGGATGCTCCGTCGGACGTGAGGGCGCTCGGTGTGATCGATTTGCAAACGATTCAACGATACCTGAATTTTCACTACAGCGTGACTCTCGACCTGTATGGCTCGGATGTCTCTTCGAACGCCGCGAATTACTACACCAGCGGCCTCAAGGGACGCTTCGAGGAAACAAAAATCAATGACGATCACCTGCTGAGCGACGCATTGTACCCTGTTTTCGAAGTCATCGGCGACAAAATCGTTCAGAAGGACGTGCCGGCGTTGACCGCGCTGAATGAGCGCCTGCGCGACGATTACATCCGCGAAATCGAGTCCGGGATCAGCCGTTGGCAGCGCGTGATCGACAAGGCGGGAATTCCCTTCCGTCTGACATTGCCGCACAAGGGTTTTCACCGGGCCATCGGCAATTTCGCGAGGCACTTTATCAGCCCCGGCGGACAAGTCTTGACCGAAGAGGCGTGGAAAAGGCACGCGTCGGAATGGCTGCCGACCGCAAAGGATCACGCCTTTGTTCAGTCGCTAATGTCTGGACGAGTTGTGGAGCCGGGCAAGTTTGCGAATTGGATCGCTCCACCGAGGGCCGGAATCAACAATCAACCGCTGAACTTTGAATACGTTCGCTTCAACTAAGCAGTCGCAGCGCGAGGAGAACGCCGGGGCGCAGATAGAAATTTACTTCCTTCGAATGGTGCGCGATTTCCTCGATGTATGATGCGTGCCGCGAAATCGGCCGAACCCTTTCGAGAGATGCCGGCGGCAGAACGGGATGGCAGTCCGCATTCACTGAACCCTCGCAATTAAGGGAAATCCAGAAGATGCCAAGAGTGATTTACGTGTCGGCCAAGGGAGAATCCCGGGAAGTGGAAGTTCCATTGGGCACAACCGTAATGGCGGCTGCACTGAAAAATGGAATTGATGGCATCGTGGCGGAATGCGGCGGCGTGTGCATGTGCTCGACGTGCCATGTTTTCGTCGATGAAAACTTCTACGGCCGTCTCGCGCCTGCCACCGACACGGAAGAAGCCGTCCTCGAAATTTCCGCTGTAGAACGCCGCCCGACGAGCCGCCTGAGTTGTCAGATCAAGGTCACCGAGGACCTTGACGGCTTGATCGTCCGCCTGCCGGAGAGACAACGGTAATGGGAGCCGGCGCTGTAATCGTTGGCACGGGGCAGGCGGGATTCCAAACCGCAGCGTCCTTGCGCGAAGCAGGCTACCAAGAACCGATCGCGTTGATCGGTGAAGAACCGCACATTCCCTATCAGCGCCCGCCGCTCTCGAAGGGATTTCCTCTGGGCTTACAGGATCTCGAAAGCATCGAGTTGCGTCCCGGGAAATTCTATCAAGATCACAAAATCAATCTCGTCGCCGGCACGAGAGTGATGGCGATCGATCGGACCGCACGACAACTTACATTAGCGCCAGGCGGCCGCGTTCCATACGAGAAACTTGTCCTCGCAGTCGGCGCGCGGAACCGTTTGCTCCCGATCAAGGGCGCCGAGCTCGACGGCGTCCTTTATCTGCGATCGCTCGACGAAGCCGTGGTTGTGAAGGACCGCCTGAAAAACGCGCAGGGAATTGTGGTGATTGGCGGAGGATTCATCGGCCTCGAGTTGGCCGCGGTGGCTTGCTCGCTCGGAAAATCGGTGACAGTGCTGGAAGCGCTTCCACGCTTGATGTCGCGCGTCGTCGCGCCTATCATCTCGGACTTCTACTCGGAGCTGCACACAGGCAAAGGCGTAAGGGTTCAGTGCGGCGCATCTGTCACTGAAATTGCCGGCGCCGGTGGAAAAGTGCAGAAAGTTCTGTTAAACGACGGCGCAAGTTATCGGGCCGATCTTGTGCTGGTTGGCATCGGCGTTGTGCCGAATGTCGAATTGTCGCGGGATGCAGGGCTGGCTGTTGCGAATGGAATCGCTGTGAACGAATTTCTCGAAACGAATGACGAAAACATTTATGCCATTGGCGACTGCGCCGAGCATCCGTGCAGTTTCGCCGGCGCTCGAATCCGCCTCGAGTCCGTGCAAAACGCCGCCGATCAGGCACAATGCGTTGCCGCCACGATCGCCGGCCGCCGCGAACGATACTGCGCCCTGCCGTGGTTCTGGACCGATCAATTTGACATCAAATTGCAAATGGCCGGAATTTCTCATGGACACGATCGGATTGTCACGCGAGGAAATCCCGAAAACCGGAAACTTTCAGTGTTTTATTTTAAGGGCGACCGGCTCGTGGCCATCGACTCAATCAATCGCCCGCTCGATCACATGGTTGGGCGTAAGCTCATCGCCGCCGGAGTGATGGTCACGCCCGAACAGGCGGCGGATGAAAGTGTGGACTTGAAAAAGCTCGCGCAAATGCAGCCGCGAAGCGCCGGCCATCCGGTTAGCCATTAGGAAAATGAAGTCCCCGCGATTTCGGCGGGTTACGTTACAGCCTCGAATTCAAGAACGGACGGAGAATCTGTGGAACCGATCATCGACATTCACATTCACATCATGCCCTATCACATGGTGAAGCCGTCGGCGCTCGATTTAATCAGGCGCGGGCGCAAGGACTACGCCGCAATCGAGCGCTATTCGGCCGATCCCAGGGCGTTTCTCGGTCTCCTCGATAGCCTCGGCGTCGAGCGCGCCGGGCTGATCAACTACGTCGCCCCGCACATTATTGGGCTCACGCCGGAAGTGAATGATTGGATCGTAAAATATTGCAAGGCCGCGCCGGACCGGCTCCTCGCGTTTGGTGGCGTGCTTCCGGGAACAGTTCCCGATCCCGGCGCGGAAGTGGACCGCATCGCGAAGCTCGGGATCCGCGCCATCAAAATGCACCCGTCGCATCAGGTTCTTTCGCCGAATGACTACATGGACGGAAACAAGGGGCTCGCTGCCATTTACGAACGGGCCCAGGCAAACGGCCTGCCGGTAATGATTCACACCGGCACATCCATTTTCCCCGGCGCGAGAAATCTTCATGCGCAACCGATGTTGTGTGACGACGTGAGCATCGATTACCCGAATCTCGTCGTCATACTCGCGCACGGTGGAAGGCCGCTGTGGATGAACGAAGCGTTCTTTCTCGTCCGCCGGCACAAAAACATGTATATGGACATCTCCGGCATCCCTCCGCAAAGACTGATGGAGTATTTTCCTCGCCTCGAAGACATCGCGGACAAGGTGTTGTGGGGCACGGACTGGCCCGGGCCGGGCGTGCCGGAGATCAAAGGCAATCTCGAGAAATTTCACGCGCTGCCGATTGGCTTCGAAGCAAAACGCAAGATCCTGTATGACAACGCCGCGCGCCTTTTCCCGCGCTGATTCGGAGTGAAAAAGCACGCTCAGGCGACTGAGCCAGCCCGCCCTTCCCTGCGGTATCCTCCCGCAAAGCCACAAACTGAACGGCCGTTCTCTTTCTGAACAGCCGTTCAGAATTCGTTGACACTGGCTAATGAACGTGTTAACTCTAGTGAGGGAGCGCCCAACACTTCTGCGGGCGCCGGGCACTGGAGAATCATGCAGTCAGCCAGCCGGGCCAAAAGCCATACCAATGGCCGCGTTCGACGACGCTATCTTACGCGGCGCCTCGAGATCGTCCGTGCCGCGGGGAAAGAGTTTCGCCTGCATGGATTCGCTGAGACCGGCATGCGCGATATTGCCGAGGCCGCCGCGCTTTCTCCCGCAAATCTTTACAACTATTTTCACGGCAAACACGAAATCCTTTTTTTCTGCCAGGACAATTCTCTCGATCGGATGATCGCCGCGCTTGAAAAAGCGCGCCACTTGCGGGCCAGCGCGGCGGAGAAACTGCGTCTCGTGATCGTGTCTCACCTGCGATGCCTCCTTGACGAAGTGGAAGGCTCGGCGGCGCACTTGCTGACGAGTTCCCTGCCCTCTCGTTTGCAGAAGTCTCTGATTGCGAAACGCGATCGGTATGAAGAGGGCGTGCGTCAACTGATTGCCGCCGGCGCGCGCTCGGGCGAGTTCGTTCCCTGTGATCCGACGCTGGCCGCATGCGCGGCTCTGGGCGCCCTGAACTGGAGCGTGCGCTGGTTTAGTCCCGATGGACGCCTGACGTCGTCTGAAATCGCGGATGGATTTGCGGACTATTTGATCCGCGGCCTGCTGGCCAAGCCGGAAGCTATTCGCCGCGGAGCGCCGGTCAACGAGGCGCGGCGCGTCGTGAGCAAAATTCATTCGCACCATGGAAAACAGCGCGCGTCGGCCGGATGATTTTTCGTGAGGTGATTTGGCATGATCACGCTTCCTACTGAATCGCAGAAAACAGCTCGCATCCGAATCACGCTCAACGGCGAAGAGACCGACGTTTCCTTTGCGCCCTATAAGACCCTGCTCGAAGTTCTTCGCGAGGATTTGGGACACACCGGTACGAAGCATGGATGCGAATTGGGTGAATGCGGCGCGTGCGCGATTCTTCTCGATGGCAAGCCCGTGCTTTCTTGTCTCCTGCTGGCTCTCGAATGTGATGGAAAAGACGTCCTGACCGTGGAGGGTCTCGGATCTGACGGAAAACTTCATCCGTTGCAGGACGCATTCGCGGATCTGGGAGCAGCGCAATGCGGCTATTGCACGCCTGCGATCCTGGTTACGGCAAGAGCTTTTCTGGATCAAAATCCACATCCCAATCGCGATCAGATTCGTGCGGCGCTTTCGGGAAATCTGTGCCGCTGTACGGGCTATCTCCAAATTTTCGAAGCGGTCGAAGCTGCGATGGTCAAGATCGCGGAGTAAGAAAACCCAGCAAAGTGAAATCGAGGTGCGCGACCTCATGCCGCCGCACGCTTCGGAGGATGCATGCCGGACGAGAAGAACATTTCGAAACCACCGATGAAGGGACCGGACGCGAGTGGCAACGAACTCCGCGTCATCGGTGTACCCCGCCGAAGGGTTGATGCCCGCGCGAAAGTGACGGGGCAGACTCGCTTCGCGGACGATATTTTTCTGCCGCGAATGGCATACTGCAAGATTTTGCGCTCTCCGCATCCGCACGCCCGCATTCGAAAAATCGATACGTCGCGCGCTCTCGCGCATCCCGGCGTGTATCTGGTTCTCACCGGAAAAGACGTCCCCATCGAATATGGAATTCTGCCCGTCAGCCAGGATGAACAGGCTCTTTGCGTCGATCACGTGCGGCATGTGGGCGATCCCATCGCTGCGGTCATCGCGCGCGAGGAATTGACTGCCTTCGAAGCGATGGACTTCATCGACGTCGATTATGAAATCCTGACAACGATTTCCGACCCAGAGGAGGCGCTTGCAACTCCCGAGCCGCGAATTCATGACTACGGCGACGAAGGGAATATTCATAAACGTGTCGCGCTTGATTTCGGGAACGTCGAGGATGGCTTTGCCGAAGCGGACGAAGTTTTCGAAGACGTTTTCTTCTATCAGGGCAGCACGCATCTTCCCATCGAGCAGCATGCTTCCGTCGCCATGAAGGATCCCGATGGAAAGCTGACAATCTGGACGAGCACGCAAACGCCTCACTACCTGCACCGCGCCCTTGCGAAGGTGCTCGAAATGCCGCCCGCGCGAATTCGCGTGATTGCTACGCCCAACGGCGGAGGGTTTGGTGGAAAGAGCGATCCTTTCAATCACGAGATCGTCGTATCCAAGGCAGCGCTGATGCTGGACCGGCCCGTGAAAATTTGTCTGACGCGGGAAGAAGTTTTCTACTGTCACCGCGGCCGCCATCCCGTCCTGATGAAATTCAAAACGGGCGTCAAGAAGGACGGCACGATCACCGGAATGCATCTTCAGACGCTGATTGACGGCGGCGCGTATGGATCGTATGGTGTCGCCAGCACGTTTTACACCGGCGCTCTGCAAACGGTCACGTATCACGTTCCTCGTTATCGCTTTCAGGGCTGCCGCACGTTCACGAACAAACCGCCCTGTGGCCCGAAGCGCGGTCACGGCACCGTGCAGCCTCGCTTCGGCCAGGAAGTTCAGCTCGACAAGATTGCCGAGAAACTCAAAATTAATCCAGCCGAACTTCGCCTGCGCATCGTCGAATCTCCCAATACAGTGACGGCAAATTTCATGCGGCTCGGAACCGTGGGTCTCTCTGAATGCATTCGCCGTGTCGTGAAAGTTTCGGGCTGGAATGAAAAATTTCGAAAGCTTCCCGATGGCCGCGGCATCGGGCTCGCGTGCTCGGCGTATCTCACCGGCGCAGGGCTTCCGATTTATTGGAACAGCATGCCGCAGTCCGGAGTTCAGCTCAAACTCGATCGCGGCGGTGGAGTGACAATTTTTTGCGGCGCGACGGAAATCGGACAAGGCTCCGATGATGTATTGGCGGCGATCGTTGCAGAAGTTCTCGGCATAACCACGTTCGACATCCGTTTGTACACGGGGGACACGGATCTCGGCCCGGTCGATCTTGGATCCTATTCGAGCCGCGTAACTCTGATGGCAGGCAACGCAGCCATTCAGGCCGCCGAGCGCGCGAAGGCGATGCTGGCCGAGGCTATTGCAAAGCGCCTCGAAGTTCCGCAAGAGAGGCTCCGCTTTGCGGACAACCGCGTGTTTGATTCTGCGGCGCCGGAGAAGGGCGTCACTTTCCGCGAAGCGGTTTGCCTGGCGGAGGCTCGCTTCGGAACCATCGGGACCGTCGGCTCGTACACTCCACCAAAATCGCCCGCGCTTTACAAAGGTGGCGGCGTCGGGCCTTCGCCCACTTATTCTTACTCGGCCGCTGTCATAGAGGTCGCGGTGAATCAGACGACGGGCTGGGTCACTGTCCCGAAAATTTGGATTGCCCACGACATCGGACGCGCATTGAATCCCGCGCTTGCTCGCGGCCAGGTGGAGGGTGGTGTTTATATGGGCCTCGGCGAAGCGCTGATGGAAGAGCAGGAGTTTCGGCGCCTTCCGAAGAAATTGTCGCACGCGCTCGTGCACAAATTTCCTTCGATCCTCGAATACAAGAGTCCCACCTCGCTCGACATGCCCGAAGTCGTCACCGAGTTGATAGAGGAACCCGATCCACGCGGACCCTTCGGCGCAAAAGAAGTCGGACAGGGTCCGCTTCTGCCGATCATGCCGGCGGTCGCAAACGCGGTATATGACGCAGTAGGCGTGAGGATCGACGAAGTGCCCATCACGCCCGAAAAAATTATGAAGGCTCTCGCCGAAAAAAGAGCGGGGCGTACTCCGCGTTTTGGGCCAGACCACTTTCCCGCTGTCGCTTGGCCCGAATCTCTCCGCGTTCCTCCCCCGTGGGAAGGAGGCGACGGCAACGCAGTGAATGAGGTTCACCATCCTACAAAACCGCGCCCGGAAAAAGAGAAGGTACTCAGCTCATGATGCGGCTGCCCCTTTTCGAGTTCCGTGCGCCTCACACGCTCGAGGAAGCCGCGCGCATTCTGGACGGCGAAGGAACGAATGCAATGCCGCTCGCCGGCGGCACAGATCTGCTCCCCAATATGAAGCGCAGGCAGCAGGTGCCGAAGACGCTGATGAGTCTTCGTCACGTCGAAGCGTTGAACGAATTAAAATTTGGCGCATCGGGTGCGCGACTCGGCTCGTGCCTCACGCTCACGGACATTGCATCGAATCCTCGATTCCGAAATGGCATGACGGCTCTTTCGCAAGCGGCATCTCTCGTGGCCACTCCGCACATCCGCAACATGGCGACTCTCGGTGGAAACATCTGCCTGGATACTCGCTGCAATTATTACGATCAAAGTTATGAGTGGCGCAAAGCGATAAATTTCTGTTTGAAAAAAGACGGCACGACTTGCTGGGTCGCGCCGGGAAGTCCAAAGTGCGTGGCAGTCTCTTCCACGGATACTGCGCCCGCGCTGATTTCTCTTGGCGCACGTGTTCGGTTGGTGTCGCGAAGCGGAGAGCGCGAGGTTTTGCTTTCCGATCTGTACAACAATGACGGAATCCACTACATCCGGCGCAGGCCCGATGAAATTCTGGCGGAAGTTTTGCTCGATTCCCTGCATGGCTGGAAAAGCACGTACTGGAAGCTGCGGCGCCGCGGCTCGTTCGATTTTCCCGTGTTGTCCGTGGCAGCCGCAGCACGCTTCTCAACGAGCGGTGTTGTCGAAGATGCGCGAATCGTCGTAGGTTCGGCAGCCTCGCGCCCGCTGGTTGCCGTCGATGCGTCAAAATCTTTGATCGGACGGGCCTTGAATCAAGAAGCAATCGCAGAAGCAGCAATTCTCGCAGCGCGAGTCGCGAAGCCTCTCGACAATACGGATTTCGACATGACCTGGCGCAAACGAGTGACTGCTGATTTCGTGACGAATGCCCTGCGCGAATTGCGCGGGGACGACGTGCACGTCGAGCGCGAAGCGCTGACGCGGCACCCGTCCGAATAATCACAGCACACCTGTTAATTTCCAAAATGCCACCGAAATCGCAAAGGCGACGAGCGCGAGAATCGCATACGTGTTCGCGAGTCGCACGCGCTGACCGGCGCTGAACGCTTGTCCCGAAGTCATCCCCTCGCCCATGGCCATCCAGAAATTTTCGTACGTCGCCCAGAAAGGCGTGGACGCAACAATCAAAGGCGTCACGAGCACGAGAGATGGAATGCCGGCCGCGAGCGTGATATCCGAAATCGGCAGGAAGAGTGCGGGCAGCGCGACGAACCCCGAGGGATCGAGGAATTTAAGTGCAAGCATTGCCAGCGCGAGCACAACAACAAAAAGCACGACATTTGAAGTCAGGTGCCGGACCACCGGGACCATATATCCGGCGGGCCAATCTGTGATTTTTGCGTTTTCGATTACGTTCGCGAGGCTGAAGATGCCGCCCAAATAGAGAAGCAGCGTCCAGGAAACTCCGCCGGCGATGTCGCTATCGCCGACAATCCCTGTAATTCCAAATGCGGCGAGCGCGAACATTCCAATCAGGAAACTCGGCAGGTGGTGGATGCGGCCCGTCGCCCAGTATGCAATCGAGAGAATCACGACAACGGCGGTGATCCATTCCGTTCGTTTGATCGGCCCAAGCGCCTGCAACTTCTGCCGCGCAAATCCCGGCGACACTTGAAGCGGGGCTTCGGGTCTCAGCACGAATTGATTGACGACGACCATCAACCCGCAGAGAAGCAAAGTGGGAAACGCGAGCACCCTCGAATAGCTCAGCCAGCTCAGCGGAAGATGCTTCGCCTGAAAAACGCCCTCGACCACCGGGCCAAACAGCGAGCCGTAAAGAAACGCGCATCCCGGAGCGACGGCCATCTCCACCACCGTAATCATGATCAGGGCGGCCCCGCGTGAACGCGGAGCGAGCCCGAGCGATTCGACCAGCGCCCAGCCGATCGGCACCAGGATGGCGGTGCGAACGGTCATCGGGGGGATTCCCAGCGCCAGAATCAGTCCAATGAAAAAAAAGCCCCAGAGAATTCCCTGATACGTGTGAGAGAACAGGGAAAGGATGTAGTAGGAAATTCGATGAGCCAGACCTGTCCGCTGCATCGCAAATCCGTAAAACAAGACTACGAGAAGAACCCAGAATTGCGGGCTCGAAAAACCGCTGAGCGCGAGCCCCACCGGAATTTTGGCGAGGATCATCAGCCCAATCATGAGAATGGAAGAAATGCCGTTGTTGAAGACCTGGAAAACCCAAAGCAGGACGGTGAACACGGTGATAGCGAGGACGGAATGCGCCGGCTGCGAAAGTCCGTGCGGAACCGGTGACGCGAGAACTCCGAAACCCATTACGATCGCAATTGCGAATCCGATCGCGCGAGCCCGGGTGAAGACGGTTCCGGCGGAGGTTGCTGGCCTAGTCATCACGAGACGATTCCGTTTCCGCAGCAAATTTCAGAATGCAATTCTTCGCGGCAGAGTGAGTCGAAGCGTGCATTCAGGAAAATTGCGAAGCCGGGAGCATACTCTGCGGTGTGCGGTCTTGCAACGGTGGGAGCCGGCTTCACAAGCTTTTGGCACAATGGGATTCTGAAATCGGGAGTTGGAGTGGCAATCGAGTTGGAAAATGCTCTAGAATCGAAATGCATTACTGTCGGGGCGTAGCGCAGCCTGGTAGCGCGCCTGCCTTGGGCGCAGGAGGTCTGGAGTTCAAATCTCCACGCCCCGACCAGCATTTTCCTCGTGTTCCAAACTTCGGCCTTCCTCGTTTTCAATCCGCTGCAAAGGGTTTGCAGCCTCCCGCATCGGAAACACCCACTATTTTTGGCGATTAGAATTTGGTGCGGCCTTTGTTTTGAGGAAGTTGCAGCGATTTCTAATTTAGATTTGTTGCGATTAGAAATTGAGTGAAGCATCGGTGGGCGGAGCGAGTTGAAAGTGCGGCGCGGCGCGAAAAACATGCAGAAAATTCCCCGGAACGAGTGTCGATTAGACGAGGCGCCGATCGTTTGTTTCCAAGCACTTCGAAGGGTTTCTAATCGACGGGGATGACGATTAGAAATGGGTTTTGGAAGGCTTGGAATAGGCGCGGATGCGGCGTCTTTTTTTGTTGTGAGCGCGTTTTGATTTATTCGCATTGTCTTCGATCCACGCTAGCACGTGGCGCGCCCAAGGAGACTCGTCCAAAGGTACAGAATCGGGCGAGGACTAGTACACCTGTACGAAAGGAAGAGGCAAGGAAGCGGGGACAAAAGGCAAAAGCAGATCCCTTGTCGTCCGCCAAGGCGGACTCACTCGGGATGACAATGAGGACACAAAAAGGAAGATGAGTCAGAGCGCGGTCGAGACGGCGGTGCCGGCGGCGGCGAAGACGGTCGTGATTTCCGCGCGCGCAAGCGGAAGGAAACTCTTCACGACGGTGGGATCAAATTGCGTGACGCTCGATTCCAAGAGCCGGCGCTCCGCTTCTTCAAAGGGCAGCCCCGCGCGGTAGGGCCGCGAGGAAACCATGGCATCAAAAGCGTCGATCACGGAAACGATGCGAGACTCGAGCGGAATCTCTTCGCCGCTCAGACCGGCGGGATAACCGCGGCCGTCGAAGCTCTCGTGATGGTGAAGGATCAACAGGCTGGCTCGCTCCATTCCCGGGACCTGTCGGAGAACGGCCCATCCGTACTCGGGATGCTTTTTCATCAGCTCGTATTCTTCGGGAGTGAGCTTGGCGGGCTTGTTGAGGATCGCGTCGGGAATTCCGACCTTGCCGATGTCGTGCAGGAGCGCGGCGACCTCGAGATCGGCGAGAGCGCTTTCGCTCAAGCCGAGTTCCGCTCCCACGTGCAGCGCCCACTCGGCTAATCGCGTACTGTGCACGCCCGTATTGAGGTCTTTCAAATCTAGGAGTTGATTGAATGCGCAAATGAGGGATGTTCGCAGCGCGACGAGTTGCTCTTCGACCGCCTTGACGCGCAACGGAACGGAACTCCACTCCGGGGAAGATTGCGCGAGAAAACTTCGGACGGGCGAGGGCGCCTCCGAGCCGATTGGCATTCGAAGAGGCAATTCAGAAGCGCCCAGGGCCGAGTTGTGAATTGCCGCCATAGATCGTTCCGCGGCCTAGTGATTCCAGCCCTGACTCTGATTCAGCGCGGCCAATGCGCTGAAGACATCCAGACGGCCGTTGCCCATGCTCGGGCCGATCCACTTCGCATGCGCGATCGCCGACGATGCACCGGATTGATTTACGTTCGACTGGAGGTCGACGAGCAGCGCAGCGGTACCGGAAACGAAGGGCGCGCTGAACGATGTTCCGGAGCTGGCGGCATAGGTGCCGAACGGATACGTTGTGATGATGTTTTCTCCCGGCGCGGCGACCCAGACGATTTGATTGCCGTAGTTCGACCAACTGGAACGCTGGTCGAAGTTGTTTGTCGAAGCGACGCCCATCACGCCCTGCAACGCCGCGGGATAAACGATTTCCTGCGCGCCGTCGTTTCCGGCGGACGCGATGCAGATGACGCCGTGACTTGTCGCGTTGTTGATGGCGTTGGACAATTCCTGCGAGTTGGTCGAAAGGTCAAAGCTCATGTTGATCACATCAGCTTTGTTCTGAACTGCGTAGTAGAGCGCGCTCAGGATGTCGGAAAGATTTCCAGTTCCATCCGGATGAAACGATTTGAGCGGGAGAAGCTGAGCGGTCGGGGCAACGAGGTGAATCACGCCCATCACTTCCGTGCCGTGGCCAAATGCCGCATAGCCCGTGCCGTCCACCATTGCGGCAGTGTGCTGGTCGAGCATCGCAGCCGTATGTTGGTTCACGAACGCGGGCTGGCATGGGTTGCAGGCTGTGGTAGAAGTCGGAGCGAGGTCCGCCATTTCGGAACCGCCCGGACGATCGCGCGTAAAATCGTAACCCGGAAGCAGAACACCCTGGAGTGCGGGGTGGTTTGGATCAACGCCCGTGTCGATGTCAGCCACGATTCCCGCGCCGCTCACATGGAACGCATACTGAGCCTGCGCCACACGAATGATTTGCGCAGCCGGTTGGACGGCATAGCCATTCCAGACCGGCGAGCCAAAATAGTTCAATGCGTGATTGTCCCAAAGCCCTGCGGGCGGAATCGGCGCGACGACTTGAGTTTCCGGAGCAGGCGGAATCGTTATCACGGCGTCCACTTCAGCGTTAAGGATTCCTGGTATCAGGCGCAGTACTGAGGCAAGTAGATTCGGAAGAAGACCCTGGACCGGCTTGACCAAAAAGAGTTGGTTCGCACCGCCGTCCAGACTCCCGACGACCGTGCAACCCTGGAACAAGCAGAGATTCAGCAGCCCATTGAGGCCGAGGCTCGTGCGAACGATCACGCCCTGCTGTTGGTTCTGCGTCAGGCTGTTCAGAGACTGGGTAATGGTAGAAAGAAGGCCCCCTAAACCGGACTGGGCCGCTGCGGGTTGCCCCCACAACCCCATTGTTACGATTACTAGAATCCAGGTTAGACGCCTCATGGTTAAGACTGCTCCTTTTATGAGTTGCCGTTTGAGCCGTTAAGAGAGGGAGCTAAGGAGGCCCTATTTTCGCGGGAGGCCCTAATTCCCTCAATAGTACGAACGGCATATTTTGGCGGTGTTCTCATCAAACTTTCTTCTTAGCCCTCTTTTTGACTGCCCGAAGGATCTTCTTTACTCCAATAGAATCAGAGAGATCTGGACCCTCTCCGCTTTTATCGCCAGCCGGCTCGACGAGCGGGATCCAAACCACCGCGCCATGCGGGAGCTTGGCTCTCAATTGGAGGCTGGTCTCCAGATCGCATTCCAGATGGAATTCTCCGAATTGATTTGTGGCGGACTCGGCAAGGACTGTTTGCCCCCGGAGCAAAGTCACCGAAGCCTCGCCGACGCCTTCGTTGGGCTTCGAGGAATTGAGAATTTGCCCGAGCAAGGAGACCTTTTCTGAATCGATATTTGGCTCGATCCGGATGTCCAAACGGTATTCACCCGCACCGAAGAGCAATTGCCGGGCTGCGGCGGAAACGGACCGAACGCCTGCCATCGCCGGGCTCCGGAAGCTGTCGAACAGGAGGTCTGCGAACTTTGGCTTGGTGGCTCGATCCTGCCCGACCCCGTGAATTACGCCCTGACCTTTCACCGTCCGCACGGCACTATCGGGCGGGTTGTAGGAGTTCTCGCGGCGCGCGGCTTCGTAGATGCGCTTCCATACACCGGCGACTTTCCCACATTCCTTGCAGCCGCTCTTAAGGTGCGTTTGCATCTGAGCTTTCTCTTCCTCTCCTACGACATCCCGGGCAAAATCAGCCCACTTCTCCAACGTGAAATGACGCATTCCATCCCCCCGAATTTTAAGTAGCTCGGCGCCGCTCATTTTGTAAGCCGCGCCAGCACGCCTTTCATCAACACCACATAAGGGTGCGCAGGGAGTTCAAAAATATAGGCCAAGTCGAAAAAGGTCGTCAGGCGGGCGAGACTTTGCCAATTAGTGTAAATGGCGCCCAATGATAGGGATGCGGGTATCGCTCACGCAATTCCAGCATGGCGCCCTGCAAGGCGGAAGGCTTGGTTTGGCCATTCTGCAGATTTCGGTAGAAGCGCGTCATGAAGTCGGCCGTGCTCCGATCGTTGACATCCCACAACGTGAGGAGAAGGGACCGAGCGCCGGCATAGAGCAATCCGCGAATCAGGCCGAGCAATTCGTCCCCCGCCGTGACCACGTTCAACCCGGTGGCGCATCCGCTCAGGGTGACCAGCTCTGCCTCGAGCTTGAGCTGATACAAATCGTAGAGGTTCATGTACGCAGTGCCGAGACGAATTCCCGAGAACATGGGATTGTCCTGCCGAAAACTTCCGTGCGTCGCGATGTGAATCAGCCGGCTGTTCGATCCCCGCTCTCGCAGGGCGCCCTCGTTCGCTTCCGCTCCAACTATCAATTCCGCTCCTGGCAAAATCTTGGCCACGGATCGCACTTCGTCGAGGATTTGCGGGGCTTGCGCGTCAGGTACGCCAAGAACGAGAGGCAGGCCGGACGCGCGAGAGGGCTTTCGCTGGCAGAAAGCAAAAATGCTGGCGCTCGGCGCATAGGAGATCGTGAACGAATCGATGACGCAGCGATTCCCATCCATAAGCGCGTGGAAAGGAACGTAGTGGAGGACGCCATGTGGCACCACCACGATATGTTTTCCCCGCAAGCGGCTGCGGAGCGGAGCAATCACTTCCTCATAAAGCTCGCGGAGGTGTGACTGCGTTGCATCCAGCAGCGATTTTTCGAAGGCCTTCACATATTCATTGCCCAGGCGGAATTTGGAAATTTGAAAATGCAGCATTCGAATGAGATTGACGACGCGCGGGACGGGCGTGAGCGGAATGATTTCCAGATTCTCGCGCGTCAGCACCGCGGCAATGAACTGGTCCTTGATCGTAAAATACTCGACGAGCGTGGTTTCCGCAGGCAAGGAGGCGCGAATACTTTCGAGTGAACTGATGGCTGCATCGGAACCTGCGCCTCCCTCCGGTTGCGTTGTGGGGAGCTCGCGGAGGACGCGGAGCAATTCATTTTCATGTTCCAGCGCCTGCTTCTGGAGTTTCTCGATGCGCTGGGGAGAGGGATCTTCCGCGCGCAATTGTTCGAGTTCGATGCGGCGGTAATACCAGTTGAGCTCTTCGCGCATCTCGCGGATTCGGCGAACCAGCCCACTTTGCCCCGATTCGACGTTCGCGAGAGAATGTCCGTGCTGCACGAGAAGCTCCGCAAGGCTTCTGGATTTTGCCAGCTCCATGTAGCCAAAAGATTCCTCGGCGGAATCCTGCTTCGATCCGTCGCTCATGCAGAGGTCCACGAGGCACTCGTACACTTCTAGGCGATTCTTCATGAATGCAATTTTCAGTTCTTCGCCGTGAAGACTGCTTCGCAGAGTTTCGAGCGCTTCACGCGCTCGCTGATACGCATCATATGCCTCGCGAGAGTCCCCTTTGGCTTGTTGAATCCGGCCCATCAAAAATTCGGCCTGATAACGAAGAACGGGAGCTTCAAGCGCAGCGAGTCTTTCGAGCGCGCTCGCGCAATTTGCGCGCGCGGCCGGCAGGTCTCCCGTTCGGAGAGCAAGACGCGCGAGGAGCAGTTTGCAAAGGACTGCTTTACCGGGCAAGAACGACGTGTCGAAGAATTTTGCAGCACCGGAACACAAACGCCGCGCTTCGAACAGGCGCCCTTCGTTGTACAAAACCACGGCCTGATACAAGTCAATCAGCCACGGCCAGACTAGATTTTTCTCGCGAACGAATTTCGTACGCGCCTGGGCGAACAGTTCCAGAGAATGCAGCGCCTTTCCCAGCTGGCTCAGCGCCATGGCTTCGTTGGCCTGGCACTTCGCCTCTTCATAACCCATCCCGAGTTTTTGAAAGCGCAGATACCCTTCGTGAGCTGTTTCCTTCGCTTCCGTGCTGAGATTCAGCTCCAGGTAGATTTCCGAGAGATCGAGAAAACAAAGCGCGAGAACGTGGGCGTCTCCATTTTTCTCGCATTCTTCGCGCGTAGCACGGAGCATTCCAATCGCGCGGCTGTACTCGCCGCGAAGGTAATAAAGGTACGCAATGTTGTAATCGCTCTGCGTTACAAGGAGCGTCATCCCATGCTGGACGCACATTCCCCGCGCGCGCTGGTACGTGGCGAGCGCCCTTGGGAAATCATTCAAGGTGATGAGGCACACAGCCATGTTGTAAAGGGCTACGGCGAGCCCTTCCGAATCGCGGAACGGAAGCAGCATTTCGTACGCGCGCTCGTAGTAGGCGAGCCCCTCTTCGAACCGGTCCTGCCGGTGATAGAGGTTGCCTAAGTTGATCTCCACGTGACCCAGGCGCCGGAGGTCGCCGATGCGCTGGAAAATTTTGCGGGCCTCTTCGGCCGCTTCGAGTGCGCGGTCGTACTGGCCGAGCAGAATGAAGGGCTGAATCGAGGAGTTCAGAGTTCTAGCCTCTTCCTCGGCATTCCGGAATCTTCGAAAGAGGACGAGCGCCTGCGCGTGATATTCGAGCGCCGTTTGATTGTCCCCGATCATGTAAAGCGCGTTTGCCTTGGAACGCAGGCTCCGTGCCAGCACCTCTTTATCACGCAGGCGATTTGCAATGGCGATGGCGGTCTCGGCCAATGCGAGAGATTGATGCGTGTCAATGCGCAGCATTTTTCGGACCACGTCATTGATTTTCGTAACAACACTCGCGCGGAACAATTTCTTGTTGCGGGCAAGGAATCTCGCCCGGGATGCGCCATCGGTGAGCTTCGCCAGGGCTTCGAGCAGCTTGGGAGAAAGAGAGTCTTTTTTGTTTCGCGGGGTCACGAAAAACCCACATCCTGGAGCCGTTTGCGCAATCGCTCGAGGCAGCGCTGGCGGATAAATCCAATCGAGCCAGTCGCAATTCCGAGCAGCCAGGCAATTTCCTGATACGGGCGCGCGGGCTCTTCGAAGAAGAGCATGTGGACGAGTTCACGGCAACGCGGCGGCAATTCCGAAATCGCCTGCCGCAGGTATTGCTCATCTTCCGATTGCCGCAGAATTTCCTCCGCGCGCGCGGGAGTGCTTCGCTCGAGCTTTTCATCGTCCGGGTCGGAAACCTTCACGCGCTGCTGCTGCCTTTTCCGGTGAAAGCATTTGTGCGCCGTGACCTGCATGATCCATTTCGGCAACGCTTTCGGCTTTCGCAGTTTCGGCAATTCAGACAACAGCTCGAGACACACCGCCTGAAAAATATCCGTGGCGTCGTCCGATGAAAAGCCGTACTTGATGGGAATCGAGAAAATGAGGTTTTTGTATTTGTCGATCAACGCGGACCATGCATCTTCGCTTCCACGAAGGCATTCCTGAACCAGACGGGTGTCCGGCCAAGCAGCTCGCTTTTCGTCCACGGCCGGAGCTTTCGGATGGGACATCGGGCCTGCACTCGCCAGTCTAACGGATATAGAGCTGCTCAATATTCCACAGCGTGTAAGGATCCAGAATCGCGGGGCGAAAATTTCCAACCCGGTCGCGTGCGCCCACGAGAATATTGGGGCTTGCCAGACAAATCATCGGAACATTTTCCGCGACGATTTCCTGAACGCGGTCGTACATCCGTTTCCGCTTTGCATAATCGAGCGTGATCATTTGCTTCTGCATCAAGCTATTGATTTCCGCTTCCCAGGGCGTTGCCGGCGCGGCCTGCTCGGGATGCCAAAGATGAGTTTCTCCACTCGATAGCCAGACGTTCATTTCCGGCGTCGGATCGGCGTCTCCGCTCACCAGGCCCATCACGGCTGCTTCGTAGTCGTAGCTATCCAACAAGCGACCGACCATAGCGCGAAATTCGAGCGAAACAACTTGTACATTCATTCCCAACTTGCTCAGGTCGTCCTGAATGAGAGTGGCGATTTTCATGCGCTGCGCATTGGAAGAGCTTGTGAGGATCGAAAACTCGACGGGCGTGCCATGAGCGTCCACGAGAGCTCCGTCGCCCTTAAACGAAAATCCCGCTGACTGGAGGAGCTGCCGAGCACGCTCGACTGACCGCGCGGGATGGGGGAGCGCGCTATCGACCCAGAGTTTGTTGCCGGGCGTGACGCTTCCCCACAGCGGCGTAGCGCGACCCTGATACACAAGGCGGATGATGCTGTCACGGTCGATCGCAACTGAAACAGCCTGACGGAAGCGCACGTCTTGAAACCAGGCTTGCTTCTTGGCGATCTCGGGAAGTTTCTTCGAGCTGAGATCGTTCAGATTGAAAAAAAGAAAATTGTATTCGAGCCCCGCACCCAGGTCATAGAGGTGGTAACCTTTCGCCGTTTGCTGTTTTTCAAGAACCGCAAAGTTTTCTGCGCTGAACCGGCTGAGAATATCCGTATCTCCCGCTTCAAAGCGAACCACTTGCGCGTCTTCGCTTGGAACGAACATGAAAACAATTTCATCGAGATACGGCAGACGTTTTCCCGAACGATCTTCCTTCCAGTAGTACGGATTCCTCTCCAGCACGATGCGCTGGCCGGGAACGTACTCCTTCAATCGAAAAGGGCCGAGGCCTGCGAACTGGTTGGGCCGCGTGGATAAATTCCAAACCTGTCCAAAATTGCCGCTTCGATATGGTTCCTCGAGAAGATGCCGCGGGAGAATCGCAATGCCGTCAAAGATTCTTTCGGCCGCCGCATAGGGCTGCGCCAAATCGAAGCGGACCGTGAATTCGTCCATTTTCTGAACTTCGATAGGCTTGCCTGAGATGACCAGAAGATCGCGCTGCGGCGAATGGATTTTCTCATCGAGATATAAATGAAACGTGAAGAGGACGTCGTTCGCCGTCAGGGGCTGGCCATCCGAGAAATAAAGGCCATGCCGCAGGTGCAGCGTGTACTGCTTTCCATCGCGCGAGACACTCCACGATTTAGCAAGCGCGGGCTCCGTTTTCAGCGTCTCGCGGCTGATGTGGATCAAGTCCGCGGTCAGGCAACGGATCACGTCTCTGGATGTGTCGTCCGCTGCGAGCACGGGATTCAAGGTCTTGGGCTCCGAGCGGAGGCCGACGACGATTCGGCCGCCCGGGTGGCCCGGAGGATTGTCCGTCACCATCCGGTCTTCGCTGGCGGGCGAGGATTTGGCCGCCAGATAGGAAGTTGCGCAAAAAATGACAAGGATGAATGCAGCCGCAATACGCGCCGAAAAAGAAACTTTTGCCATACCTCAACTCTTAACAGAGATTTATTTATTTTTACAGCGAGACGGATTTGAAGCGTTCCTGCAGCGCATCGGCGGCTGTGTAGTACGTGAGGAAAAGGGGAATGAGGAGCAGCGCGGGCCAGAACATCCACCAGTAGGACGTGAGGACCGAGTACTGCTGGAGCGACGAAAGCAGACTGCCCCAGCTCGGCATCGGCTCACCGACGCCAATTCCCAGGAACGTCAGCGTCACTTCGGCGAGAACATACTGCGGGATCAGGAGCGCAATCTGGGTCAGCACGACGCCAGAGGTCTGCGGAAGCACGTGGCGGCGAAGGAGGTACAAGTTTGAGGCGCCGAATCCGCGAGCGGCGACAACGAAATTGCGTTCCCTGGCGCTCAAAACGACTCCGCGAATCAGCCGCGCCGGGCGAGCCCAGCCGATCAGTCCCATGACGGCGACGAGCAACAGAAATACCTGCGTTTCCGTGATGTGCAATGGCAGCGCGGCTCGCACCGCAAATAGGAGATAGAGCCAGGGTAAGGCCAGGAATAATTCGCTGCTGCGCATTAGGACATTGTCGATCCATCCGCCGTAGAAGCCCGCCAAGCCTCCCACAATCATGCCGAGCGAGACGGATAGTAGTGCGGCGATCAAGCCCGCGAGCAGCGAGATCTGACCGCCGTAAAGAAATCGAGATAGCTGATCGCGTCCGTAAGCATCGCTGCCGAGCAGGAAAATCCGGCCCGGCTCATCCACGCCGAATAAATGCACGCTCGATGGGAACACACCGCCAATTTTGTACCGTGCGCCGCGCGCGAAAAAGCGCAGCGGATAGATTTTTGTGAAATCGATTTCGTACGTGCCGAAGCTCGCGGGATTGTCCTTGAACCCGTACACAAATGGTCGCGCGTGAAATTTTCCTTGTGCATCGAAAAAATGTATTCGCGTTGGAGGATTAAAGGGCAATTGACGGTTCTGCGCCGTGGAGTTGTACGGCGTACAAAAACCCGCAAGCAGAATCAGGCAATGAAATCCTGCCAGCAGGATTACAGCGCCCCAAAGTTTGCGGTTGTGCTTCAACGATTCACTCCACACGAATCCTTGGATCGCTCGCAAAAAGTAGTGCGTCGGCAAAGAGATTGCCGGCCACAAGAAATACGGAAGACAGCATCACGACCCCGGTCACAACGTAAATGTCGCGACCAAGAATCGCTTCCACGAGCAGCGGCCCAAGTCCCGGCCAGCTCAGAATTACTTCCACGAGCACCGAAGCGCTCAACATCGTGGCCACGGATAGCCCGAGAAGTGAAATCAGCGGATTGGCAGCCACTGGGAGCGCGTAGCGGAATAGCAAACGCATTTGCGGAATGCCGTGGCCGCGTGCGGCGCGGATGAAGGGAGAATCGAGCACCTCAATCATGGCCGAACGGATGTGACGGACCAACACGGGCATCGTGGCGAGCGCCAGCCCAAAGGAAGGAAGGGCGAGGTGATACACAATATCTTTTGCCCTGCTCCAAAATCCAAGATCTTCCGCTCCCGTCGAAATCATTCCGCCTACCGGAAACCATCCGGTGCGAGCGCCAAGTAGAAGCAGGCAGAGGAAGAGCAATAGATCGGGAATTGTCAGCAGCGTGGAGGTCGCCAAACCGCAAAGGCGGTCGCCCCATTTTCCACGCTTCGCCGCGCTCCAAACCCCAATCGGAATGGCCCACAGCCACGCGAGCAGCGTCGCCGTGCCGGTCAATAGAAGTGTGTTTCGCGCACGGACCCAGAGGAGCGGCCCAACGGGACTTTTGTATGCGAGAGAGAAACCAAATTGCCCCTTGAGGGCGGAACTCACCCAGCGTTCGTAGCGAACGGCGAGCGGCCGATCGAGGCCGTATTCGGAACGAATTCCGTTGATGGTCTGATTTGAAATTTGCGGATTGAGGCGCATCGCGTCAAAGAAGTCCCCGGGCGCCAGTTGGAGCAGAGCAAATGAAAAAAACGAAATCGCCATCAGCAGCAACGTCGCATGGATGAGCCTTCGGCTGAGATATTTCATGGCGTTGGCCTAAGCGAAGCGCTCCTCGCAGATGGATTCGAGCGAAGGCATCGCGGCGAGAAGTTCCTGCGTGTAGTGGTGCTCTGGCTGCGCAAATAATTTCGCTGCGCGGCTGCGCTCCACGATTTTCCCCTCATACATCACGGCAACTTCGTCCGCAAATCGCGAGACCAGGCGCAGATCGTGTGAGATGTGCAGATAGGCGAGGGAGTGAGCAGACTGGAGGTCGCTTAAGAGTTTCAAAATCATGTCCTGATTTACGATGTCGAGATTGGACAACGCTTCATCGAGAACCAGGAGTTCCGGTTCGAGAGACAGGGCCCTGGCGATTGCCAGGCGCTGTCTTTGGCCGCCGCTAAATTCCAGCGCCGATTTTTGTTCCCATTCCGGCAGCAAGCCCACTTGCTCCATCAGCGCGAGCGTGCGTTCGCGCCGTTGCGCTTTCGTTCCTTCCCTTTGAATCAACAGCGGCTCCGAGACAATTTCTGCCGCAGTCAGCCGAGGGTTCAGCGCGGATGTGGAATCCTGAAAAATCATTTGAATTTTGCGGCGAAACGGAAGGAGTTCTTTTTGCGCGAGCGAGAGCAGGTTCACGCCTTCGAGCCAGATTTCTCCTTGCACCGGAGCTTCGAGGAGCGCGAGACAACGAGCGAACGTGGATTTTCCAGCGCCCGATTCGCCGACCAGCGCGAGAGTCGTTCCGCGGTGAATCGCCAGACTGACATCTTCAAACGCCTGCACTGTGAAATTTGAATTCGTCCAAGGGCGATGCTGGATGAAATGCTTGCTGAGGTGTTCCATACGCACGAGAGGCTCGGGTTGTTTTGTCATCGCGCGCGATCCCCTGGAGCGACGATTTCCCGCACGCGGCTTCCCTTCGCTCCTGCATGCATCGTGCGCCGCAACATCGCTTGCGTGTACGCGTGCTGCGGGTTGCCGTAGAGCTGAGCGAAGCTTCCCTCCTCGACGATCTTGCCGGCCTTCATCACAAGCAGCCGGTCCGCGAGAGTAGCCTGAATCTCCGGAGTGTGGCTGATGAGGAGAATCGAAATGTCGAACTGGTTTTTCGATTGCCGCAGCAGCGTGAGAAATTCGGCCTGGCTGCGCGCATCGAGCGACGCCGTTGGCTCGTCGGCGATCAGAAGTGCCGGCTCGCATGACAGCGCCTGCGCCAGAACCACGCGTTGAAGTTGACCGCCGCTCAACTGGTGGGGGTAACTTGAAAAGATGCGCGAACCGCCGGAAAGCCCCGCACGGACGAGCATTGATTCCGCTTCCGCGCGGCATTTTTTCCAGGCCCAATCCCGGTGCGCGCGAAAAACTTCGGCAACCTGGTCTTGCACTTTCATCACCGGGCTCAATGAAATTGCCGGCTCCTGATAAATCATTGAGATCTCGCACCCACGAATTCGCTGGAGCGACTTCTCATCCATCGCGAGCAGCTCTTGATTGCGAAAGAGAATCGAGCCGGAGACGTCCGCGTGATCTTTGTCCAGCAGACCGGCCAAACTCAGTGCGATTGTCGTTTTTCCGCACCCCGATTCCCCCATCAGGCCGACCACTTCACCAGGGGCGATGTCGAAATCAACCCGCTCGACGGCCGGATGCACCGCGCCGTCACGACCGCGATGCCGCACCGTCAGGCCACGAATTTGGAGAAGCTTTTCCACCGGCGCCTGCAATCCACCCCTTGCGAACAGACCAATCCCTGCGTTTGGCTGCAAAAAGCCAGCCCTAAAATAAGCTAGCCGCCAGCCCCGCCGATGTCGATAGACCGTCCGTTTTGATGAGGATTGGTGGTAACTGTGTCAAAATATGGTCGGTGGCAATTAGAACCACATTTACATGAGATCGAAATTGCGACTGGGTCACCGTCGGTGATAGACTATTTTAGGTCATGCTTGGGCAGCATTTCTCAGGCCGCGTGTGAATATCGAAGGACAATTCGAGCAACAATCCAGGCGGATACGCCTCACACGAGGCATCTGGCTGAGAGGGGCTGCGCTCGTGCTGCTTCTCGCTGTTGCGGGGCTTTCGACTGTCGCGAAAAACAGCCAGTACTTTCCGAAGTCAAGTCCGGCGCGATTCATCAACATCGCCAGCAAGATGAAAGCGGCGCAATCACCGGTTGTCGTTGACCGGCAACCGCTCGAACCTGTTGCCAAGGTTGACCGTACGCGCCCGATTTACCGGGTATTCCGGCAAGACGAGCCTGAGACTCCATTGATGCAACTCATTGGTCTCGTTGTTTCCCTGCAGCACCGGTCTCCGCCCGTCCCGCTCATCTAGTAATACTGCGTCTGTTCGTAAACCCAAGACTGAACTAAATCGTTTGATCCCGGCCCCCTATTTCCCGAATTGTGCGAGTATTGGCTCCGGGACAGGAGTTCACATGAACACGGATCGATTGTTGGCTGCGACTCTCGACGAATTTCGCCAGGTCGGCACATGCGTTGTTGCAAGCGCGATTGAGACATTTAACGTCCGGCTTCGAAACACCGGATTTGCCGATTCCAGCATTCGATGCATTTTTCAGGACCAAGCTCCGGTGGTGGGTTACGCGGTGACGGCCCGAATCCGAAGCGCCGAGCCGCCAATGGAGGGCGCGAGCTACTATTACCGGACCGATTGGCTGAGTCACATTTTGACGATTCCAGAGCCCCGGATCGCCATTATCGAAGATGTGGACAAGCACCCCGGACTCGGCGCGTTTGTCGGCGAGGTTCAGGCAAGCATTCTCCTCGCACTAGGTTGCAAAGGTCTCGTCACCAACGGAGCCGTGCGCGACCTCCGAGAGGTGCAGAAAACCGGTTTCCAGATGTTCGCGGGCAACGTCTCGGTTTCGCATGCGTACGCGCACGTCTTCGAATTTGGAGGGACAGTCGCTGTCGGTGGAATGAAGGTTCGCCCCGGCGATTTGATTCAGGGAGATTTGCACGGAGTCCTAACGATTCCGCTCGACATCGCCGATCGGGTCCCATCCGTAGCGCGTGCGATTCTACGGAAGCGGGAACGCTTGAACTCATGCTGTCATTCGAGTGATTTCGGAATCGAGAAGCTCAGCGAAACGCTTAAGGAATTGGAACGCTGATCCTCCGGCGTTTCCGAGGAAATGAATTCCATATGCATTGCCAGGTGAACCGATGAAGAAAGCGAATAGACAAGCACTTGCGGCGCTACTTCTCTTCTCCGGATTTTTCGCCGGCTGCGGGAATGCGCGCAAGGCAGAGGCCGACAACCCTTCGAATGCACCGCGCGTAGCAGTGGTGAAAGTGACGCGCCGAAATCTGACCAGCAAATTGCAGATTGCATCCGAATTTCAACCCTTTCAAGAAATCGACGTGTTCGCGAAAGTTTCCGGTTACATCCAAAAGCTGAATGTGGAATGGGGAACGCACGTGAAGCGTGGACAACTCCTCGCGGTTCTGGAAATTCCTGAGCTTCAACAGCAGTTGGAGCAGGACGAAGCGTTTGTCCGTCGAAGCGAACAGGATCTGGCGCGGGCTCACGAGGAAGTCAGCCGGGCTGAGTCAGCCTACAAGGTGGCGCACCTCACTTTCATCCGTCTTGCGGACGTACAAAAAACGCGGCCGGAGCTCGTGGCGCAGCAGGAAATTGATGTCGCCCAGGGCAAGGATCTGGAAGCAAGCGCCAGCGCTTCGTCCGCGAAAGATTCGCTCGCTGCGGCCGAACAAGGATTGCTCGGCGCCAAAGCTGCGCTTGAAAAGGACAGAGCGATGTACTCATACGCGCGCATGACAGCTCCATTCGACGGAGTCGTCACGGAAATTTATGCCTATACGGGCGCGCTGCTTCCCGCCGGAACTTCCTCCAGCAAAGGTGAGAAAGCGTTGTGCCGCCTTTCACAGAATGACCTCCTGCGATTGGTGATTCCCGTGCCTGAAAGAGCCGTGCCGGATATTCACGCCGGACAGACGGTCGCGGTTGAAGTCACGTCACTCAAGAAAGTGTTCGAAGGAAAAATTGTAAATATATCGGGGCAAATTGACACGCAGACCCGCACGATGCACACCGAAGTCCACGTCCCCAACCCGAAATTCGAACTGGTCCCGGGAATGTATGCGTCAGTTCAACTCCCTCTGCACAAAGTGGAGAATGTCCTGACGGTCCCCGTCCAGGTTGTCCAATCAAACGGTGAGGGTAGTGGCTCCGTGCTTGTGGTGAACAGCAGCAATCATATCGAGAAGCGGGAAGTGACGTTGGGTCTCCAGACGGCAAACGACGTAGAAATCATCTCCGGGTTGAAGGAGAACGAAATCGTCCTGTTCGGAGACCAATCACAATACAAACCAGGTGAACTGGTTGCGCCAAAAATCATAGAGCCCGCGAAAATGGATTAGGAGTACCTATGCCGTCTTTTTCTTTGCGACACCCGTACTTCATTCTCGTCATTTGCCTTTTCGTCTGCGTCCTGGGTGTGACGGGCGCCGTTCAAATGCCCGTGGACATGTTTCCGCCGATCAATATTCCGGTCGTGCTGGTCGCCACGTTTTACGGAGGAATGCCGCCGGAGCAGATCGAAGCGGATATCACTGATACGTTCGAGCGCTTCTTCACACTCGGCAGCGGAATCGATCACATGGAATCGCGGTCGATGTCGGGCGTAAGCCTCATCAAGATTTATTTTCAGCCCGGCACCGACGCGAATGCGGACGTGACGCAAATCTCCAATCTCGCGATGGCGGACCTCCGTCGATTGCCGCAGGGCACGCTGCCGCCCGTGGTGATGAAAGTGGACGCGTCGAGCCTTCCCGTTTGTCTGCTGACCGTGGAGGGCCAGGGATTGAGCGAAACCCAGCTCCACGACTACCTTCAATTCCAAATACGCAATCAGATCGCCGGCGTCCCCGGAGCGACCGTTCCTCCGCCGTATGGAGGCAAGTACCGGCAGATTATGGTGTACGTGGACCCCATGAAATTGCAGGCGCATGAATTGAGTCCGATGGATGTGGTGCGCGCCACCGACACCTCCAATTTGATTCTGCCCTCCGGCGACGTCCGGATCGGCCCCATGGATTACAACCTGTACACGAACGCGCAGGTGTCGAATCCGCAGGCTCTCAACGACATTCCGCTCAAGACGGAAGGCCAGAAGTCCGTTTTTATTTCCGATGTGGGCACCGTAGTGGACGGCGCATCGACGCAATACAACATCGTACGCGTAAACGGACAAAAGTCCGTGTACGTCCCGATTCTCAAGCAGGGAGGAAACACAAATACGATTGTGGTGGTGAACGGAATCAAGCAGGCCATCAAGACGCTTCGCGACATTCCATCGCAATTGAAGACTCACGTTGAGTTCGATCAATCCCTGTTCGTAAAACAGGCGATCTCGACCGTCATGCGCGAAGGAGGAATGGGCCTCGTGCTCACGGGAATGATGATCTTGCTTTTTCTCGGGAGCCCCCGCGCTACCGTGGCTGTTTTTCTTTCGATTCCTCTTTCGGTGATGGCGACATTTTTCCTGCTTCATTCCGCCGACAAGACGATCGATAGCATGGTGCTCAGCGGGCTGGCTCTGGCCTTTTCGCGCCTGATCGATAACTCCGTGGTCGTTCTGGAG